>CAYWDA010000192.1:0-5342 GCA_964456945.1 uncultured Syntrophomonadaceae bacterium | reverse complement strand
GATTATATATTTGTCTGCTATGATAACGAAGCATATATGAATACCGGGATGCAGACCAGTTCAGCGACTCCGTTCGGCGCCAGGACCAATACTGCACCTTACCCGCTGTTCAAAGAAGGGCAGAAAAAAGATATCATGCAGATTATGGCAGCGCACAGTATACCATATGCAGCAACAGCAACAGTCGCTTATCCGCAAGATCTGGAAGAAAAATTGCGGCGGGCGAAAGAAATTAAAGGTTTTCGTTTTATTCATATTCTTTCACCCTGCCCACCGGGCTGGGGAACTGAATCAGCTGATACGATACATCTTTCCAGGCTTGCAGTCTCTACCGGGTTTTTTCCGCTTTATGAAATCAGGAACGGTGCCGTATGGAAGATGACCCAGCACCTTGAAGAGAAGCGGCTTCCCCTGCAGGAATATCTTAACGGGCAGCGCCGTTTCAAACAAATGGAACCGAGAAGAGTTGAAGAACTGCAGCGGGAAGTAGATTGTGATTGGGACCGGTTGATGAAAAGAGTGTACGCTTCGGAGAACTGTAATTAACTTAAGACCCGGCAAATGACATCTTGTCGACCTGTGCCAAAATAAATTTTAGAATTATAATAAATATTATAATTCGTGGCAGGAATTTATGATAAAGGGCAGAAAATAAAATAGTATTGCGCTTATTTATTTTAGTTTATCAGGGAGGTGTCGGGTTTTGCGGGAGCTTGCCGCGTCAACGATTACTGATCACGTGGCCGAGATGTGCCAGGAGGCGAACATTTATCTCGGGGAGGATGTCTTTACCGCTTTAAAAAATTCATTGGAGACAGAAGAGTCTCCCACAGGGAAAGAAGTTTTAAGGCAGCTGATTGAGAATGTTGAGATTGCCCGGAATGAGCAAATACCGATCTGCCAGGATACGGGCTTTGCTGTTTTTTTTGTTGAGTGGGGCCAGGAAGTGCACCTGTCAGGCGGAACACTGGAAGAGGCGATTAATTCCGGTGTGAGGAAAGGATACGAAGAAGGTTACCTGCGCAAGTCAATTGTCGACGATCCGCTCTACAAACGGAAAAATACCGGTGATAATACTCCAGCAGTAATTTACACCGATATGGTACCCGGTGATAAAGTGAAAATTGCTTTTGCCCCCAAAGGTGGCGGCAGTGAAAACATGAGTACGGTAAAAATGCTCAAACCTTCAGACGGCGAAGCTGGCGTGATTGATTTTGTGGTTAATCATGTCAAGGCAGCCGGACCAAACCCCTGCCCGCCGATCGTGGTTGGTGTGGGTATTGGCGGTACTTTTGACAAGGTGGCACAGTTAGCCAAGAAGGCGCTTTTCCGTTCAGTTGGGCAGCCAAACCCCGACAGCGCTTTCGCCGCCCTGGAGAAAACACTTCTCGACAAAATTAACGATCTTGGTGTTGGACCACAAGGTTTTGGCGGACGTACTTTTGCCCTGGCCGTGCATATTGAGACCTTTCCTTCCCATATTGCCAGTATGGCTGCATCAGTGAACATTAACTGCCATGCCTGCAGGCATTTGGAAAGAACTATTTAAGATTAAAGAAGAGAAAGGAGGCAGATGACTATGGAACCGAAAAGAATTCAGGCACCACTTACTGATGAAGTAGTAATGACTCTGAAGTCAGGCGACAATGTCCTGATTAGCGGGGTTATTTATACAGCTCGTGATGCAGCCCATAAAAAACTGGTTGAACTGATGGATAAAGGTGAACCCCTGCCGATTGACTTAAGTGGGCAGTTTATTTACTATGTGGGGCCAACTCCGGCCAAGCCCGGCCAGGCGATCGGATCGGCCGGACCAACGACCAGTGGGCGGATGGATGCCTATACACCGCTGATGCTGGAAAGAGGTATGAAATCGTGCATCGGTAAGGGCCTGCGCAGTCAGGCGGTAAAAGATGCTTTAGTTAAGCACAAGGGAGTTTACCTGGCCGCTGTTGGCGGAGCCGGGGCGTTGCTTTCGAAAAGAATAAAGAAATGCGATGTGGTAGCTTACCCTGAACTGGGTGCAGAAGCAATTCATCGTCTTGAAGTTGAAGATTTTCCGGCAACAGTAATTAATGATGCATACGGTAACGATCTTTACGCTGAAGGGGCGAAAGAATACGCAAGGTAAAAACTAAGGATTATTAAATTCAGTCTAATAATTCTGCTATACAAATTAAGCGGCAATCTCAGCTTATAAAAATACTTTGAAGGTAGGGACAGAATGATGACGATGAATAAAGATGAATTACTGGCCAAGGCGAAAAAGCCGGCCGCAGATGCAATGCGGCTGCACCCTTTTTACAAGGGCAAGATTGAAGTTAACCTGAAGTGCTGTGTTCGTAATATCGGCGACTTTGCGATCTGGTATACCCCCGGCGTTGCTGAACCCTGCAAGGCTATTGCCGCAAATAAAGAGCTGGTTTACGATTATACCAATAAAGGTAATTTCCTGGCAGTAGTCTCTGACGGAACCCGGGTTTTGGGTCTTGGTGATATCGGAGCAGAGGCAAGCATCCCGGTTATGGAAGGAAAAGCCCTGCTCTTTAAGTATTTAGGCGGAGTTGACGCTTTTCCGGTTTGCGTCGATACAAAAGACCCTGAAGAATTCATTAAGTTTGTAAAGATGCTGCAGCCCTGTTTTGGCGGTATCAACCTGGAAGATATCGAAAGCCCCAAGTGTTTCGATATCCTCGACCGGCTTAAGGCAGAATGTCATATTCCGGTTTGGCACGATGATCAGCAAGGTACCGCCCTGGTAACGCTGGCCGGTTTAATCAACGCTCTGAAAATTGTCGGTAAGAAAATCGGCGACGCCAAGATAGTAATGGTTGGCGCCGGAGCCGCCAACATCTGCACCATCCGCCTCTTGATTGCAGCCGGTGCCGATGCGAAGAAAGTAATTATGATTGACAGTAAGGGTACACTGCACAGTGGGCGTACCGAACTGAAAGAACAGCATCCGGTTAAATGGGAACTGGCTCAATTGAGCAATGGCGACAACCTGGTTGGCGATGCCGGCGATGCCTGCAAGGGAGCTGACGTTCTAATCGGATTGTCAAAACCAGGCCCTGATACAATCAAAAAAGAATGGATCTCAAGTATGGGTAAAGATGCTATCGTTTTTGCCTGTGCTAACCCGATTCCGGAAATATGGCCCTGGGAAGCTATTGATGCAGGGGCGAAGATTGTATCCACCGGCCGTTCCGACTTCCCGAACCAGGTCAATAATTCACTCGGTTTCCCGGCGATCTTCAGAGGCGTTTTGGATGTTCGCGCATCAACTATTTCTGACACAATGTGTATTGCGGCAGCTGAAGAACTGGCTGCCTGTGCACCTGATGGCGGAATGAACCCTGAAAAGATTTTACCAACCATGGACATGTGGGAAGTATTCCCCCGGGTCGCCACTGCTACGGCAATGAAAGCGATCGAAGAAGGTTTGGCTAAAATTGTCCTGACCCGCGAAGAGATCTATAAGAAGGCCGAAGATACAATCAAACGTGCTCAGGAACAGACCAAAGCAGCTATGGATCAGGGCTTCATTCCTATGCCGCCTGCCGAGTAAACGAGGAGGATATTATGAGTGACGAGATAAAGATGATTGACATATTTCTAATGGGTAAACGCTACACTGTGCCGGAAACGCTGACCATCATGGATGCGATGGAATACGCCGGTTACCAGATGAAGCGCGGTTGCGGTTGCCGGGCCGGTTTCTGCGGCGCATGTGCCACTGTTTACCGGATGGCCGGTGACTATGAGCTTAAGGTTGGTCTAGCCTGTCAGACCAAGGTGGAAGATGGCATGTACCTGGCCCAGATACCCTTTTTCCCCGGGCGCAAGGCGACCTTCGACCTGGAAGAGATCAAGCCTTCAACAGCGCATTTTACCCAGCTTTACCCGGAAGTGTACCGCTGCCTTGGCTGTAGCTCCTGTACCAAGGTCTGCCCGCAGGATATTGACGTTATGCAATATATTGCTTACATCCAACGCGGTGATTTTGAAAAAGCGGCCGATCTTTCCTTCGACTGCGTGATGTGTGGGCTCTGCGTTTCACGCTGCCCGGCAAATATTGTTCATTACAATGCAGCTCTGACTGCCCGCCGTTTATACAGTCGCTATATTGCCAAGCCTGATGCATTTCTGGCTGAGAGAACGAAGGCAATCGAAGAAGGTAAGCTGGATGCTGAGATTGATGCGCTAGTTTCTGCTGAACAGTCAGTTCTGCAGGATATGTACAACAACCGCGAAATCGAGAAGTAGACCTGGAGAGGAGGAGCTACAAAGTTGGCTTATACACCACAATTACTTGAATTAATGAAGAAAGTTGAAGAAAGCAGGGCCTCCCGGGTCGGCGTTAATTTTCCACGTATGTCTCAGGAGGAACGGCAGGATGTATTAGAAAAGTTTCACCCTGATTATATTGTCGACGGGTTCCGTGATATTAAAGTAGGAGTAAATAAAGGCTCGCGGATGCCCACTGAAATGGCCGATGTGTTTGAGTCATGGAGCCGCCTGCGTGATGTTGAGCTTGACTTAAAGGCTGAGCCTGACTATGACGTCGATGTTTTGATTATCGGTGGCGGCGGGGCAGGAGCTTCGGCTGCCCTTGATGCTCATGCAGCCGGGGCAAACGTTTTGATTGTTACCAAGCTGCGTTTCGGTGATGCCAACACGATGATGGCCCAGGGTGGAATTCAGGCTGCAGATAAAGAGAACGACACACCGGCAATGCACTACCTTGACGTTGTCGGCGGTGGTCGTTTTGAGAATGTGCCTGAATTGGCGCGTGCCCTGGTTATGGACGCCCCGCTGGTGATCAAGTGGCTGGAAGATATGGGGACCATGTTCGATAAAAAAGAGGATGGTACCATGCTTACTATTCACGGAGGCGGAACCCAGCGCAAGCGGATGCACGCCGCCAGAGATTACACCGGCGCTGAAATTATGAGAACCCTGCGGGATGAGGTGCTCAATAAAGGGATAACCGTTGTTGAATTTACCGCAGCGGTTGATATTATTCTTGATGAGCAGGGCAGGGCTGCCGGTGCGGTGCTGTTTAACGTGGAAACCGAGCAGTATATGGTTGCCCGGGCCAAGACGGTAATTATTGCTACCGGCGGTTCCGGAAGATTGCATTATCGTGGTTTCCCCACCAGCAACCATTACGGCGCAACCGCTGATGGCCTGGTAATCGGATACAGGGCAGGGGCTAAAACAATCTATGCCGATTCTATTCAGTACCACCCGACCGGCGGAGCTTACCCACCACAGCTTTTAGGGTTGCTGGTAACAGAAAAGACCCGCGGTCTGGGCGCTACTCCGCTGAATATTAATGG
>CAYWDA010000191.1:0-3110 GCA_964456945.1 uncultured Syntrophomonadaceae bacterium | reverse complement strand
TATCATGGCCGGTGCCAGGGCAGTGGCTGTGGGCACCGCCCTTTTCTATAATCCCGAACTGCCGGCAGCTATTCATGAGGGGCTGTTAGACTATATGATTGCGCACGGCATAACAACCCTCGAAAGTCTCGAAGGTATAGCACGAAAAGGAGTTGGATCAACTTGACCGCTAACAGTGAACGCCTGATAGTAGCTCTCGATCTACCTGACCCTGACCGGGCGCGGGTTCTGACCGGGCAACTCAGCCCCCTGGGGGTTAGCTTTAAAGTTGGGTTGCAGCTTTTTATGGCCGGCGGATCCAAACTCGTTGCCGAACTGGCCGCGCAATACCGTATCTTTCTAGACCTCAAATTTCATGACATTCCAAATACTGCCGCTGCCGCGGTGAGAGAAGCAGCTTCACTCGGGGTCTGGATGATCAATCTGCATGCTTCGGGTGGCAAAGCAATGCTGCTGGCAGCCCGGGAGGCAGTTGCAGCCCTGCAGAATAGGCCGCTGCTCATTGCCGTTACCGTACTGACCAGTATTAGTGATCACGACCTACGCGAAACAGGCTTCACCGGCAGTGTGCTGGAAAATGTGGTGCTGATGGCCAGGTTGGCAGCGCAGTGCGGGTTTGACGGAGTGGTTTGCTCGCCCCTGGAGATTGCTGCTGTAAAAGCTGCTGTTTCAGAAACATTTCTTACAATTACACCCGGCGTGAGACCGTTCGAAGCCCTGATAAACGACCAGCAGCGGATAGCCACCCCGTCAGCTGTTATCACTGCCGGAGGTGACTACCTGGTTGTCGGCCGCCCGATCACCACAGCAGTCGACCCGGTTTTAGCTGCCCGCAAGATATTAGGCGAAATGGGGTCTGAGCAATGACAAGCAAAACAGTTACTGAGCTGCTTGAGGAAACAGGAGTAATTATGAAGGGGCACTTTTTATTAACCTCAGGAAAGCACAGCGGCTGTTTTCTGCAGTGCTCACAACTGCTGCAACACCCGCAGTACACAGCAATAATAGCCGGTCAGATGGCAGAACCTTTCAGGAATCATGCCGTAAAAACCGTTATCGGTCCGGCAATGGGTGGCATTATACTTGCTTATGAAACAGCCCGTGCGCTCGGGGCAAGAGCGCTCTTTGCCGAACCGTCCGGAGGAAAAATGATCCTCAGGCGCGGCTTTAAAATTGAAGCGGGAGAAAAAGTTCTGGTGGTTGAAGATGCGGTTACTACCGGTGGTTCAGTACAAAAAGTTATTAATTTGCTTCTTGAGCTGCAGGCTGAGCCGGTCGGGGTAGCGGCTATTATCGACCGATCGGCCGGAAAAGTTGACTTTGGCCTGCCTGCTCACTTTCTGCTTTCGATGGAAGTGGCCTCGTACGATGCGGACGATTGCCCTTTCTGCCGGTCCGGGAAGGCTCTGCAGAAACCAAAAGGTCAATATATCTGCCCGGTGCAGAAAAAGTAACGAGGATAGTTCAACCTTTATGTCGAAAGATACAAAGGTTGAACTATCATGGAAAGCAGGGATCTAGTAAAAGATGCAGGAACAGATAATTAAACGACTGAGCAAAGAAATGAATCTAGCTGAAAGTAAAATAACCGAAACAGCAGCCTTACTTGATGATGGCAATACGGTGCCATTTATTGCCCGTTACCGGAAAGAGATGACTGGTGGCCTGACTGATGAGGAAGTGCGCCTGCTGCAGGAAAAACTGACCCATTACCGCAACCTTGAGCAGCGGCGCAGTGAAGTGCTGCGCCTGATCGATGCCCAGGGGGCGCTGACCCCTGAATTACAGCAGCAGGTAGAAAAAGCGGCTACCGTAACTGAACTCGACGATCTCTACCGTCCCTTCCGGCCTAAAAAACGCACCAGGGCTTCAGTTGCCCGCGAAAGAGGACTCGAACCGCTGGCCCTGGCGATCATTGCCGGGCAGATTGATCCTGCGGCAGAGGCGGAAAAGTACCTGGACCCGGAAAAAGAGCTGCCCGATTTAAAATCAGCGCTGCAGGGTGCCTCAGATATCATTGCCGAAATAATCTCCGATGATGCTGTAGTGCGCAAAAACCTGCGCCAGATCTACAATCGCGCCGGCAGCGTGGAAGTTGTCAAGAAGAAAAGTGAGGCAGTCAATACCTATGATGACTATGACGGCTACAGCGAACCGCTCGCTAAGATAAAAGCGCACCGCGTTCTGGCCATTAACCGCGGAGTTAAAGAGAAGGTGCTTGATTTGAAAGCGGAAGTAGCCGAGGAATCTTCTCTAGCGGCAATTGACGCTATCTACATCAAACCTGAGCAGAATGAAGCCTGCCGGGAAGTGATTGGTTCTGCTGCCGCAGACAGTTTCCGGCGTTTAATTCACCCTTCACTGGAACGGGAAGTGTGGCAGGCCCTTTTGGAGAAAGCAATTACCGGAGCCCTGGTTGTCTTTAAGGAGAACCTTAAAAAGCGGCTTTTAGTGCCCCCGGTGCGGCACCGTCGTATATTGGGTTGGGATCCCGGTTTTCGTACCGGCTGCAAACTGGCCTGTGTTTCAGAAACCGGTGAACTGCTCGAAACAGTTGCCGTCTTTCCGACTGCGCCAAAAAACGATCACGCCGGGGCAGCGGCTAAAGTGCTGCAGCTGATCGATAAACATAAAATTGACTGCATTGCCATTGGTAATGGCACTGCATCGCGTGAAAGTGAAGCCTTTATAGCCGATCTGATCAAAAAACACCAGCTAAAGGTTGAATACACGATTGTCAACGAGGCCGGGGCCAGTGTTTATTCTGCTTCAACCCTGGCCCAGAAAGAGTTTCCCGATTTAGATGTAGCCGAGCGCAGCGCAGCGTCAATCGCCCGCCGCCTGCAGGACCCACTGGCTGAACTGGTCAAGATTGACCCAAAAGCAATCGGTGTGGGCCAATATCAGCATGATATGCCGGCCAAGGAACTTGATGCCGTTCTGGCCGGTTCGGTAGAAAGCTGTGTAAACTCGGTTGGGGTAGACCTGAACAGCGCTTCTGCGGCCCTGCTTTCTTACGTGGCCGGAATCAATGCCACCGTTGCCGCAAAGATTGTCACCCGTCGCAATGAAATCGGCTCGTTCCGGTCACGGGATCAATTGCTTTCTGT
>CAYWDA010000190.1:0-15269 GCA_964456945.1 uncultured Syntrophomonadaceae bacterium | reverse complement strand
ATGATTATTGCCCAACAGCAGCTCGAAGTATCGGTAGCCAAGCAATATGCGGAAAAAGGAATAAAGATCGCGATGCCGCTCACCGATATGTTAGGAATTTATCAGGAATTTGATAAATGTCACTCCCGGATAGAGCGCAGAACATATTATGTTCTAAATGATGCTTCTTGTGTCTTCAAAGATGTATGGCCGGATGTAGCTGCTGTTGGTATGGTCGTCAGGGAACGCCTGGTCATCCATCGTGGCGAAGACAAAGAGATTATGGATGAAGAACCCACGGTAGAAACAGAAAGCTATATCATCAGCAGGCAAATGAATGCTGAAGAATTTGCCTGCTTTTCGAGACACCACTGGGCGATTGAGAACGGTCTGCACTGGGTTCTCGATGACGCGTTGCGGGAAGACCGCTGTACGGCAAGAAAAGGTCATGCAACAGAAAACATTGGTTTGATGCGAAAAATCGTTTACAATATGTTAAAACTTGATAGCGACGTTCAAAATATGTCTGTCAGGGCGAAGCAGATATACTATCGTAATAATCCGGCCGCTGTATGCAGGCTGCTCTTTGAAGTCGTTCCGGGTAACGCCAAATAGCTATCACATCTTCAAATTTTTAAGTAAACGCGCGTTGATTTTTAGGCAGATCAAGCTCTGGTCTGCTGCGCCTTTTTTGCACCTTTGACTAATACCGTTACAAATACTGTTTGCCGTTGCCGCCTGCTCAGGCTCTTCGTGTTTTTCGCCACTCCTTTTGGCTCGTTTCACCAATTCACCATTTTTATGCGATTGCCCTGCCGACGGGCAGTATACTATGGTTATTCCCGAGGTAACAGGAAGCGCATACATAACCGGGTTCAACCAACTGGTGGTTTGCGATCGCGATCCCCTTGGTGGTGGCTTCCTGGTTTGATCAGGCAATAAAGCACGGCACCAACCAGCACAGGTCAACTTGGCTTTGCCCGGGGAATGAATAAATCAGGTTTTAATACCCAGCTTCTTTGTTTTAGACCATAAAGTTTGCCTGGGGGTATCTAAAGCCTTGGCTGCGGCAGAAAGATTACCCCCGCACCGTTTGAGCGTGCCGACTATTATTTCACGCTCGTAGCTGTCCATTATCTCCTGCAGGGATGCTTCACTGCCGTTTTCATGCACTTCCCCTGCAGAGGCAGCCCCCTTGTCCCAGGGATACTTAAGCCCGATGTACGAACTCTCTTTTAACAGCGCCAGGTGGTCGACACCGATCACAGGCGATTCAGCGATTGAAGCCACCTTATCGATAATATTTTTAAGCTCCCTTACATTACCCGGCCAGTTATGACCAGCCAGAACCTGCAGTGCTTCAGCAGTAATCTCTTTGCGGTTGCCAGTTGCTTCGGCGTGCTGCTCTAAAAAATACTTGGCCAACAGGGGAATATCATTCTTTCTCTTTCTTAAAGGGATCAGTTCAATAAACATGTAAGAGAGTCGATAGAAAAAATCTTCCCGCAGCAGGCCACTTTTAATCGCCTCCTCGGGATGCATATTTAGTGATGCCACTACTCTCACGTCGACCTTCTTTTGCCCGGTACCACCCACCCGGCGGATAGTCATATCCTCCAGCACCCGTAGTAGCTTTGCTTGCAGCGAAATCGGGGCCGACATTACTTCATCAAGAAAGAGAATTCCTTTATCGGCCAGTTCGAAAAGTCCTGGCCGGTTCTGTGCGCCCGTAAAAGCCCCGCTGTTGGTACCAAACAGGGCCGCTTCAAGTAGGGTCTCTGGCAGTGCGGCGCAGTTTTGGGTGATTAAGGGCTGATCTTTACGGCTGCTTTCGTGGTGGATGGCTTGAATGAACAACTCTTTGCCGGTTCCTGTTTCGCCGTAAACAACCAGGGGACAGTCCATTTTTGCCGTTTGCCTGCCGAGGGTTATGATCTTTTTCATACTACGGTCACGAGTTACAATGGCGTTAAAACCAGTGGGTGTGTTGGTCGGTTTTTTTATTTTTCTGCCCATTGGTGAAACCATAGCCTGAAGATCTAATATGGTTTCATATGACTCCCAGGCCAGGTTGACATCCTGCGATATCTCCATTGCACCCCATATTTTACCCCGGTCTCTAATCGGTATGGTTGAGTTTACTATAGAAGTCAGCATACCTCTGAAGTTAGTATAGTGCTGGGTGGCATTATAGATGGGCTGCCCTGCGCGCATCACCTGGTAAAGAATGCTTGTTTCCGTTGTTAGTGACGGGTAGACATCAATCAAATTGCGGCCAAGAACATCCTCAATTTCCAGCCCGTCAATTCGCGAGCACTCTTTATTGTAGAAAACTATAATGCCATCACTGTTCATGACCAAAATACCCACTTTAATGGTATCAAGCAGGCTTTCCAGTATAGCACCGTGCGGTATTTTCTCATTTTTGTTCAGAATAATTGCAGCTCCTCTCAATGGCTGGAAAAACCCTGGCGGTTCAGCAGAAGCCAAAGGCCGGGCTTAATTTTGCTTGATTATAATCTGTTGTCTGATATTTCGGCATTTCCCGTCGATATCCTTCTCAACCTGTCTTTTTGGGGTCTAATTATACAAACCAGCTGAAAAACACCCATAATGCCTGCCGATTTACAAGACAGAGCGCCGATATTTCGTCACTAAAAAGACCTTTGCTAACTCCTGTAAGCCCTGTGTCAGGCGATTATGCACAAATAATACATTTTAAATTTTGGCACATTAATTGCTCTTATACAAACTATTGAAATTACTCAGGCTGTAAGTGACTAAAAAGCATGGAGGTGGTATGCGGTAAAGTTATTGATCAACTGAAGGTGTCCCATTAATCAATCAGCAAAGAGGAGGTAGTAAATCATGCAATTAAAGTCGGTCTTAAAACTGCTTGGTCTTATGCTCCTAATCCTGTTAATCACCGGTTGTGGCGGTACGGCAGAAGATGATACAGCAGATACCGGAACAGATGCCTACCAGGAATACTTAGATAGCTTACCTGAAGGTTACTTCCCGGTTCCGCGCGAATGTTTCGAGCAGGCCATGCAGGAAGGTCAACTCAACACCTACGAATGGGCTGAATGGTGGCCTGAAGAGATCTATACCAACTTTGAGCAAGAGTTTGGCATTAAAGTCGTCAGAGACTACTTCGCTTCTGAAGACGAAGTAATTGCCAAGTTTACTCTCAACCCAACCGTGGGCTACGACTGGGTCTACACCGGCCTGCGGCCTGCCGTTACCTTAAAAGAGCTGGGCGGCCTGATGGAAATTAATGAAGACTGGGTGCCGAATACAGTTAACTACATGCCCGGCTGGGCCCTGGCTGAAGGGGCAACTAACGGTGATCCCGGCTGGAAGTATGCCAAGCCGACCCACGTCAGCGCCCTTGCTTTTTCATACAACAGCAATTTTGTTGATGACCCCCGACTACCATCTTGGTCAGTGCTCTTTGAGCCCGATCAAAAGTACAGCGGAAAAATTACCCTGATTGACGACATGAAAGAAGTGATTACCTGCGCCCTGATCTACAAGGGTTACCAGATCGACACCACCGACCCTGCCGAACTTCAGGAAGTAAAAGAGATGCTGTTAGCCCTTAAACCTGATGTTATGGCTTTCGACTGGTGGCCGGTCAGGCTGTTGATCGAAGAAGAAGCACATATTTCCCAAACCTACGGCGGCGATTCACTCTGGTTCAACCGCGAATTTGATGCCATTATGGGCGTACTGCCTGCAGAAGGCACCCAGGTTGCTTTTGGAACCAACGGTATTGCCAGCGGCAGCCCCAATCCGGCGGCAGCCCACCTTTGGTTAAACTATATCTGGCGTCCTGATGTTATGGCCAGTATCATTGAGGCCATAGCCTACTCACCAGTTCATACCGGTGTAACTGAACTTCTCTCTGAAGAGTCCAAAAACTGGCCCAGCATGATTCTCAGTGAAGAATACCTGGCCAAGTGCCAGTGGGATCGCCCCGAACTATGGGGTTCACCATACGATGAACTCTGGACAGAAATTTGGCTTGAACTGAAAGAATAACATTGTTCAATGAAGATGCGGGGGCGTTGCCTTTGCCCCCCGCACCATCTATGTTAAGCTTCACCGGTTATTGTTTGCACGAATGGAGGTGTGCGCAAGCTTGCTAAAAAAAACATGGACAGCCCTGGCAAACTACCTGTCTCAACAGGCCCATTTACCCTATGTGGGGCATGTGGGGCTGTGGATGATTATCTTTGTCATCGCACCCCTGATGATTATTCTCTATTTTAGTTTTCTTCGTGCTGGTAATTTCGGCCAGATATTGCCCGGTCTTACCCTGGAAAACTATATCTTTGTTTTTAAGGGCGCTCACGGACTCATTTTGCTTCGCTCATTCTATTATGCCTTTTTGACCAACCTGATCTGCATTCTGATCGGTTATCCGCTGGCCTACTGGATAGTTTATTATGGCGGACGCTGGAAAACCTTCCTGATCTTCCTGATCGTCATACCATCCTGGACCTCTTACCTGATCAGGCTCTACGCCCTGAGAACTTTAATTGGTAACACGGGGTTAATAAACACCACCCTAATTGATTTAGGCTTGATCAGCACTCCGATCGAAATACTCTACACGCAGCCGGCGGTGATCATGGGCCTGGTCTACAGTTGGCTTCCCTTTATGGTTCTGCCAGTTTATGCCTCTCTGATCGGTCTCGATCAAAGTCTGCTTGAAGCTGCGGACGACCTGGGCGCAAAGCCTATTGAAAAATTCTTTACCGTTACGCTGCCTCTCACCAAGGGCGGTGTCTTTGCCGGCACAATTCTGGTTTTCATTCCTGCCTTCGGCGAGTGGCTGGTTCCCAAGCTGATGGGGGGAGCCAAGGTAATGATGGTCGGAAGCCTGGTAGAGCACTACTTTATTACCACAGGCAACATTCCTGCCGGTGCGGCCATGGCTGCGCTAATCACAGCCACGGTGCTGCTGGTAATCTACCTTAGCGTTAAACTGGGCGGCAAAGAAGTATTGGAGAGAATTACATGAAAAAAACAAACAAGCTCTTCCTGCTGCTACCGCTTTTTGTATACCTTATACTCTGGGCCCCTGTTGTTATGCTCATAATTTATTCCTTTAGCAATAACCGGTTCGGCATCAAGTGGGAAGGCTTTACACTGCAGTGGTATGCCGATCTGTTGACCAACTCTGCCGTAAAAAGCGCCCTGGCCAATAGCCTGTTTATTGCCTTGATAACGGTAATAGTTTCTACCATCGCCGGCACGGTTATCGCCTACGGCATGTATAAATTTAAATTCCGCGGCAAGGAGGCCCTGCGCTCTACTATTCTTATCCCCATGGTTATGCCCTCAGTTGTAACCGGCGCCGCGCTGCTTGTCTTTTTTACCAGGGCTATCAGTCTGCAACTCGGTTACCTGTCAATTCTAATTGCCCATATCACCTTCTGCACACCACTGGCCATGTTTGTTGTTTTGGGCCGGATGGCCAGAGTTGACTGGAGCCTTGAAGAAGCCTCGGCCGACCTCGGTGCAAACAAGTTCACAACCTGGAGAAAGATAACTATACCCGTTTTGCTGCCGGCCATGGTTGTTTCGGCCGCGCTGATTTTCCCCTGGAGCTTCGACGATGTTGTCATAACCTACTTTGTATCGGGTGTAGGTACCACCACCCTGCCTATCTATGTATTCTCCCAGTTGCGCTATGGTACTACGCCAGTCATCAATACAATCGGCACCATATTTGTGCTTCTGCCCATTATCGGTGTTCTGCTGGCAACCTTGCTCCAGAAACGGGGACAAATAGAAACCACGGGGGGCAAATAATAAGCGATGAATAATAACGATCAACCCTTAAGTCTAGAATTTAGAAATGTAGTAAAAACGTTTCCGGGAATCATTGCTGTCGATGGGGTTAACCTGAAGGTAGAGAAAGGTAAAGTCTTTTCCCTTCTCGGCCCCAGCGGCTGCGGCAAAACCACCGCCTTGCGTATGGTTGCTGGCTTTGAAAAACCAGATAGCGGCGACATAATGATTGACAACATAAGAGTTAACGATATCACCGCCCACAAGAGAGACTGCAGCATGGTTTTTCAAACCCTGGCCCTTTTCTCGCACATGACTGTTGAAGAAAATATCGCCTACGGCCTGGAAAGAAGAAAAGTAGCAAAAAAAGTAGTCAGAGAAAAAATTACAGAGATGCTCAGGTTAATCCAACTCGAAGGTCTTGAAAAACGTCGTCCAACCCAGCTAAGCGGGGGGCAGCGACAGCGAGTAGCCCTGGCCCGTTCGCTGGTCTTAAACCCCAAAATACTACTTTTGGATGAACCGCTGGCCGCGCTGGACCGGAAACTGAGAAAAGAAATGCAGGTTGAACTGAAGCAAATACAGCGCAAGGTGGGCACCACTTTTTTTTACGTGACCCACGACCAGAAAGAAGCCTTAAGTTTGTCAGACACGATCGGTGTAATGAACAAGGGCAAACTGGTTCAGCTTGGCAGTCCCAGGGAAATCTACGAAAATCCCCAAACCGAGTTTATTGCCGATTTTCTTGGCGGCAGCAATATCTTTACCGGGGCAGTCAGGGCCGCTGACCAAAGCAAAGTTCAGATTGAAACAGAGCAGGGCTTAAGGTTAACCGCTTTGTCGCGCACCGACCTGGGCAAAGATCATATTACCGGGGTTTCTGTGCATGCAGAACAGATTGAGGTGTATCCTGCCTCTGAATTCAAGGGTATTGAAAACGAGTTCAAGGGGCGCATTGAAGAGATGATTTACCAGGGTGATTTTGTTGAAACCAAAGTTGCCCTTGAACAGGCTAAAACCCCAATCATCGCCCATGTTAACTGTGGCATAGGCAGAATACTGCCCTTTACTACGGGCGACCAGGTTGCCGTACGCTGGAGCTTAAACAGCAGCAATCTTTTAAGCGGCTAACCACCTGCTAGAAACAGGCGCAGCCTTTAGAAACAAAAGCACATAATATTTAGCTGCCAGCCACAAAATACCTGGCGGGCAGCCAGGAGGTCAGGAAATGAATAACCGGCTTATGAATGATCAAACTTATCTGTCACCTTTCTTCCAGTACATGTCCAATAGCCAGTGCGAGAAGATCCACTTGGCCGCCCTCGATATTCTTGAAAGAATCGGGGTTCTGATTTTCCACGATGAGGCAGCTGCATTGCTTAAAAGTGCCGGGGCCGATCTTGATGGTAACCTGGCGCGTATTCCCTCAGCCCTTGTCGAACGAGCCCTGTTAACCGTACCTAAAAGGGTTAGCCTTTTTAACCGGCATGGCGAGCTGGCAATGCCGGTAGAAGGTAACCGCGTTTTCTACGGTCCCGGTTCTGATTGCCTGAACATTCTTGATCACCGCACCGGAGAGCGCCGCAAGCCCGTGCTGCAGGATGTTAAAGAGGGAGTAACCCTTTGTGATGCTCTGCCCGAAATAGATTACGCCATTTCCATGGTTCTGCCCACAGATGTAGACAAAACACTAGCCGATCGCTACCAGATGGAGGTTATGCTTAACAACACAACCAAGCCGATTGTCTATGTCAGCTACGATTACGAAGGTTTCATCGAAGCAGTCAGTATGGCCGAAGTAGTTGCCGGTGGTGAAGATCAACTGCGCCGCAAACCGAACATACTAGGCTATATCAACGTTACTACCGGCCTGCGCCACAACAAAGAAGCCCTTCAAAAACTGCTCTACCTGGCCAGCAAAGGCCTGCCGGCAATTTATGCCCCCGATGTTTACAGCGGTGTTACCGGGCCAATTACCATACCCGGCACAATTGCCCTTGTCTTGGCCGGCGTTCTGGCCGGTATTGTCATAGCGCAGCTCAAGCGAGAGGGAACCCCAATCGTAATCCCCGGCTGGGGTGGCACGCCCCTTGATTTTCGCACCATGGTTGCCCCCTATAGCCATCCCGATGCCCGCAGCATTATGGTGGCTATGAGCCACTACTATAACCTGCCCACCTTTTCAATCGGCGGTTCATCTGAAGCCAAGCTTGTTGACCAACAGGCCGCGGCAGAAGCGGCGCTTACCCTGATGAGTGAAAGCCTCTCAGGCGGTAACATCGTACATGATGTTGGCTATCTCGAATCAGGCCTCACTTATTCCTTTACCCAGTTGATCATCTGTTCAGAAATTATCCGCTGGATCAAGTACTACACCAAAGAGATTAAGGTAGATGAAGAAACCTTGGCTATGGATATGATCCGCGAGATTGCCCATGAAGAAAAATATTTGCAGCTTGATCAGACCTACGAAGGTTTTCGCCAGTACTATTACCCCGATGTTTTTGAAAGGGATAATTACGACAACTGGCTAGCTCGGGGCGGAAAATCCCTGGCCGAGCGGGCTTCAGAAAAAGTAGATAAAATCTTAGCCGAGCATAAGCCCGAACCACTGCCCGTTGATATTCAAAATAAACTAAAAGCTATCTTAGAAAGTGCAGTAAGCAAAGTATAAGAACATAGGTGATCCAGTGAGAGGCTCTCAAAAAATACAGCGAGAGAGCTATTTGTTGCCCACCCCCTATGATTAACCGGCCAGCCCGTACTCTTTCTTGGTTGTGAAGAGATTCCGGGCATCAAGCAAAACCACATGGTCAAAGCCACACTCGACCCAACGGCCCCTTACAATTAAACTCCCCTCTCCCCCGGCGGTAAGGGCCGCGGTGAGCACCTAAAACCCCATCTCCCCTGGCGGGAGAGGGTCGGGGTGAGGGGGTATGACTATGCAATCTTGGAATAAAACATTACCCTTTTTCAAAAACCTGGTCAAAGAAGGTGTTCCGGCATATGGTGCATGATAAAACACAGAATATATTGATTCATGCCGTAAATGTATCGAGATAATGACAACAGTCTCCCGGTAATGGTAACCCCAACATGTTGTCAATAACCCCGTCCCCCTGACAATAAGGGGGGAAGTTAGCCTTGCCCCAAAATAACGCTTGCCAGCAACCCTTTTCCATGTTATTCTATATTCTGTGATTCAGACAGATACAGGCATAATTTTATAAGTAGAGACTACTATTCGCCGCCGCACTAATCACCACCCAGAACTATTCACACCACTCAGACAAAATAATAAAGCAATTGCTTGAATCAATCATTTGCTTAATTTACCTTAAGCCCGGTTTAGCCCTGAAACTAAGCAAATTTCGGCCCTTGCCAGCACAAAGGAGTAACAGATCAACTTGGCCCTTTCGAAAACTCAGCAAGAAGATGATCTCTATCCCCACCTTGGTCATACCCTAAAGAGTGCCCTGGAAAAGCATAATATGAGCCAGCGCGAACTGGCCACCAGAACAGATACAACCCCCGCCTACGTCAGCAGTATTATAAACGGCAGCAGGCCAATCTCACTTTCATTTGCTAAAAACCTGGAATACGCTTTAGGTTACAAAGCTGAGCAGTGGCTTATGCAGCAGACAATGCGCGCCCTGAATGTCCACCTGTTAACCGAATTAGATAACCGGCCTGAAAAAGAGTTCAAAATCATGGCCAAACTGGACGAGCTGATCGGCTACATGAAGCAACTAGAAATGATTCCCCCGGCCAGCCGCGATCATCAGCTGCTGTTCGACCTGCGCCGTAAACTGCAGGTAAGCAGCCTGACCATGCTTCCTCAAGTATATGAGGCTGTCGGCTACCCCCAACCGCCCACCAAGCGCACTAGTCTCTACCACCTCTATACCTGGCTCGCCATCTGCAGGCACCTTGCCCGAACCTCTGCCCTTGAAACTGCCTTTGACCGTCTGAAGCTGCAAAGCCAGCTGCCCGCCCTGAAAACGCTTGCCCTGCAGGATGCAGCCGAAGAGCAAATAGAGCAAATCCTGGCCCCCTGCGGCATCAGCTTCAAACTGCTGCCCCCCTTTAAAGATATTACCGTCTGCGGCTACCTGCAGAAAAAAGCAAACGGCTCCCTGGTAATGCTGATGAGCGACCGCGAAGAAGATCCCGAAAACCGCCAGGCCAGCCTGCGCCACCTGCTGACCCAGGCCATCAAAGGCAAAATCACCGGCATAATGGTCGTCTTTAACCCCCCGCGCCTGCGCCGTAAAGAGCAGTAAAAAACCATCCAGCTAAAAAAATAAATTCCCGCCCATCCACGGGTGTGACATATATGTGTCCTACTGCCCCTCTATAATTAACCTGCCAGCACCAAAAAAGATTCTTCAGGAGGTTAATTAAGATGACAGTTACCATCAATAACTTCTCCGCCCAAATAGAAGTGGGGCAGGCGCAGACAAGCGGCAAGCTTACCCTTTACCCCCTATTCACCGCCGCAGCAAAAGAAGGTGAAGGGCCGCCGCTTTCCTACCTGCTGCTTGCCGATGCCCTCGACAGCAGTACCTTTCAGATCGGCGAGATCAGCGAATCGGGCAGTGTCAACACCGTGCTGATCACCAACATGACCGGCCAGCCCGTGCTCTTTCTCGACGGTGAAGAGATACTGGGGGCCAAGCAGAACCGCATGGTCAACGCCACAATACTGGTCGCCGCCGGTAAACAAACAGCCATACCGGTCAGCTGTGTCGAACGCGGACGCTGGCGCTACGACAGCGAAACCTTCGGCAAGTCTGAAACCTTTGCCTACAGCACCTTGCGCCGCCAGAAAGCCGAGCAGGTTCAATTCAGTTTGAAAGAAAGCAGCAGCTTCTCTGCCGACCAGGGGGCCATCTGGGCCGAAATCGACCGCTCTCAAGATTGCCTGGGGGTCAATTCGCCCACCGCCGCCCTGCACGAAACCTATAACGATCACGACCAGAAGCTAAGTGAAATGATTGAAGCCTTCAAGACCCTGCCCGGCCAGACCGGCCTGATCGTCTACATCAATAACCGCTTTGTCTGTCTCGACCTTTTCGATCAACCGGCCACCCTTGAAAAACTTATGCCCAGGTTGCTTAAAAGCTATGCTGTCGAAGCCCTGAACTGTCCCGGCCGCCCGGCCACCCAGCTCAGGCCAACGCCCGATGTTCTGCTAAAAACAATCGACAAAAGCGAATACCTCACCTACCCCTCAGTCGGCCTGGGTCAGGATATTCGCTTAAATGGTCCTGGTATTGTCGGGGCCGGTTTGCTGGTAGAAGAGCAGATCGTGCATTTAAGTGTCTTTGCCGAAGAGCAGCGCGAAAACGAAGGCCATATCAACACCCCCGGCCGCCGTCGCCGCAACCTGGGCTAAGTAAAAAAGTGCGAAGGGGGCACTATATAGCAGAAAGAAAAAAGTGCCCCCGCTGCGATAAATTTAGCAGATGATCGGCATAATTAAAGGAATTTCGGCTGTTCGGTAGAAATCTTTGAGCAACAATTATTATTCCATCAGAATTCGGCACCGTGACCTATTGATGCACCCTGATGATCTAAGAGAAGTATTCGCCAATCTAATAATGTGGCAGCGCGGTGATCAGCGAGCCCCGCACAAACTACTGCTGTTTCTTTATGCCTTTTACAGCATAGAAGAATGGCTGATCTGTTATCATGCCA
Source organism: uncultured Syntrophomonadaceae bacterium (assembly GCA_964456945.1). Classification (GTDB taxonomy): domain Bacteria; phylum Bacillota; class Dethiobacteria; order DTU022; family DTU022; genus CAYWDA01. The sequence continues at coordinate 3,788 of CAYWDA010000190.1, read as the reverse complement.
GCAGATCAGAAAACTCCAGCGTCCGGATTATTTCCCGGAAAATAATTGTATAAATTGGTATGCCAGGGAAGTGTTCAGAAGGCCAGCAAGGTATGTTCAGTAGATGCTAGAGGTGTTTGATTTGTGGATGAACTGATCAGAACAGAGGCTTTCTTAATGGGTTGAAGAATAGGTTAATCTGTATGGTGGCCTTGTGCCTCGCAAAGTGCTAGAACAAGGCTTGCTCAATTTAGATTTACTTAAACAAGTTTAAACTATTCACTATAGGGAGTAATAAGCATTTGAAAACTGTGGCTTTGAATCTACTTAAAAAATCAATAGGTCAAGATGCAACATTTAGGCCAGATCAATGGGAAGCTATAGAGGCTTTATTGTTGAAAAAGAAAACACTAGTTGTAGAAAAAACTGGATGGGGTAAAAGTATGGTTTACTTTATCGCAGCTAAAATATTAAGAGATCAAGGTTTCGGGGTCACCTTATTAATTAGCCCACTACTTTCATTAATGCGCAATCAAATAGAGGCTGCTGAAAAAATGGGCCTGCGGGCTTTAACAATAAATAGTATGAACCAGGACGACTGGCCCCAGGTAGAAGATGACATAGCATCTGGGAACTGCGACCTATTACTTATTTCACCGGAACGGTTGGCCAATGAAAACTTTAGGAAAAATATATTGAATGCTATCACTGAAAATCATGGCATTGGAATGTTGGTTGTAGATGAAGCGCACTGTATTTCTGATTGGGGCCACGATTTCAGACCTGATTATAGACGAATAGTAAGAATTGTTGATAACTTGCCTGCCAACATCCCATTACTGGCAACAACTGCCACGGCTAATAACAGAGTCATCAATGACATAAAGGAACAACTCGGAGAAGATTTGTTGATCATACGAGGCCCACTTATAAGAGAGTCTTTAAAAATACAGGTGATCAAAATTGCAGATCAATCAGAAAGACTCGCGTGGCTTTATGAAAATATTAATAAAATGCCTGGTTCGGGAATTATCTATTGCTTAACCAAAAATGATTGCAATAGGGTGGCAAAATGGCTAAGAGATAAAGGTGTAAACGCATTAGAATATCATACTGATTTATCTTCAAACGCTACTGAACAAAAACAGTTAGAAGAAGAACGAGAAGCTAAGTTAATGAATAATGAAATCAAAGTTTTGGTGGCCACTATAAAAATTGGGATGGGATTTGACAAGCCTGACTTAGGTTTTGTAATTCATTATCAACGACCTGGTTCATTGGTGGCATATTATCAACAAATTGGCCGAGCCGGGCGGAAGTTAGAAACTGCCTATGTAATATTATTAAATGGGCAGGAAGATGATGCTATTCAAGAATATTTTATAGAGAGCGCCTTTCCGGGTGACGAAGAAATCAAAAAAGTATTGGATGTTATTGAAGAGTCAGCTCAAGGTGTTAGTAGAAATGAGCTAGCTAAACATTTAAACATGAGATCCGGGAGGATAGATAATTGCCTGAAGATGTTGGAAATAGATAGAGTTATTTCTAAAGAAAAATCTATATACACTCGCACCCCGGTAAAATGGACACCTGATTTGCAGCGGTGTAAAAGGGTAACAGAACAAAGGTATCATGAGCTACAAACAATGAAAGATTATGTTGATCTTACAACCTGCTATATGAGATTAATATCAGAGGAATTAGATGCGCCCGATAATAATAACTGCAACAGGTGTAGCAATTGTGAAGGCCTTAAGTTCTTTGATGATACGGTAAAAGATATAAATGTTATTGAAGCGGTTAATTATTTGCGAGGCGGCTATATAGAGTTAACTCCAAGGAAACAATGGCCTGCAGGTATTATAGATAAGACAAGAAGAGCAATCCCTCGCGAACATCAGAATGAAGTTGGTAGAATACTATGCAGCTATGGTGATGCTGGTTGGGGAAAGTATATAAAAGAGGATAAATATGAAAATGGTTATTTCCGGGATGAACTGGTGGATGCTGCTGCTGATCTGATAAAATATAAATGGGAAGAAGAAAATGAACCAACTTGGGTAACTTCAGTACCGTCTTTAAGAAATCCGGTATTAGTTAAAAATTTTGCGCAAAGATTATCCGAAAAATTGGGCATACCTTATATTGAAGCAATAATTAAAAATCAGGAAACGAAACCACAAAAGCTAATGGAAAATACTTATCAGCAGGCAAAAAATGTTGAACAAGCTTTTATAGTGCAAAAGGTAAAAGCAAACGAGCCAGTGCTGTTAGTAGATGATATCGTAGATTCTAAGTGGACTATAACAATTTGCGGTAAAGAGTTAAGGTCTAATGGTGCAGGTGAAGTATATCCCTTTGTACTCGCTTCAGCTGCAGAAGGGGTTATAGAATGATGAACCAATCAAACCAAGATCGCATGGTAACACTTTTATTGTGCTCTGATTTGGGCTTAAATCAAGACATAAAAAACAGGTATAAGCCCTATACAACTCCACAATGGAACAAGCTAGTAGATGCTATTGTTCATTCCTCGATACAAAGACCATCTGGTCTTGTAACGGTAGAGAAAGACATTATAAAACAAGAGCTAAGCTTAGATGATGAAGAACTGAATCGCTTAACCTTTTTGCTAAAGCGTGGTGGAAATCTAGCCATCGAGATTGAAGGGCTGGAAAGCAAAGGTATCCGTATTATTACTCGATCAGAAGAAAAGTATCCACAAAAGCTTAAGCTTAAATTAAAAAAGAATTCTCCACCTGTAATTTATTATAGTGGAAATCTTGATTTGGTTAATAAGCCCGGAGTAGCTATAGTTGGTTCCAGAGATGTAGATAATGACGGTAAATTGTTCACCGAGAAACTAGCAGCTAAATGTGCAAAAGAAGCTTTAACAGTTGTTTCTGGAGGTGCAAGAGGGGTAGATTCTATTGCGGAAGAGACTGCAATTGTTGAGGGCGGTCAAGTTATATCTGTAGCATCCGATAACCTAATAAGCAGAATAAAAGAAAAGAAAGTAAGAGATGGCCTTTTACAAGATAATATGTTAATTATGTCAAGCGTCAACCCAACTGCAAGGTTTTCTGTATACTCTGCGATGGATAGAAACAAATATATCTATGCCTTATCAGATTATGCTGTGGTTGTTGCTTCCAAGGAAAACAGTGGAGGGACATGGACTGGTGCTTTAGAGAACTTAAAGAAAAAGCTTTCCCCGCTTTTTGTTCGTTGCAGCAATGACATGCCCTCAGGTAATATAAAACTACTCGAGCAAGGTGGAAAACCAATTGATGTTTGGACCATTGATAGTAAAAACTTGACCTTAAAAAAATGGTTGGAAGTTAACGTTGAAGAAAATATTAATCATCATTCATATTACCAGTCGAATCTTTATGACCTAAAAGTAAATATTCCAGACAATGCAGCCGTTAGCGAAGCAATGAGTAATAGTGATTATAGCAGTGATGTGCTTAATAACGCTGATGAGATTAAAATTTCAGATGTTTATTACAACATCTTACCCTGCATAAAAAGGGCCTTGGCAGAACCGAAAAATCAAGAGGAATTAAGTAAAATATTGAATGTAAATAAACCACAGATTGCCAAGTGGTTAAAGCGTGCTGTAGAAAACGATGAAATAGTTAAATTAAAAAATCCCCTTAAGTATGCAGTTAAAGGTAATTTGAAATAACCATTACTCCATTCATATTTCAATCTTCGAGAAGAAAATCTTTTATGTTGATTAATTTTATCCCACCGATTTCTTCTTTAACATGAAAATCCATTGTCAATAAGAACTTGGGATAATT
>CAYWDA010000189.1:0-11831 GCA_964456945.1 uncultured Syntrophomonadaceae bacterium | reverse complement strand
CGTTGTTTGCAAAAAAAAGATTGAGTCGGTTGATATCGTTTGTTCTGCTTAATTTAGGAGTTTCCGGCATTACTCGTCGCCACAGCTTTCAGTAAATAGTATATTATTTCGTTTGCATAGGCTCTAATCTTTTCAACCAGTGACAGATCCCCTGCACCCTTTAATTTTAGCTATTTAGCATAGAATAGTCAAAGCTAAGTGAGTCATTGGGGGACGGGGTCAGTCTTAAAACAATTCTTTTAGCGCCGCTCATGCGACAACCGCCCGTCCTGATTCGCTTTGCATCTACCTCTGGTTGCATCATTAGCGTTCCACATACCCAGCATGGAGTTAAGTCTGTCCATGGCATTTATTGGTAACAGTACTTTTAATAGAGGTGTCAGAAAGCGAATGGAAAAACCGGGAACAGCAACCATAGGTTTATTTTTCTTGATTCCGTCAATAATTTTGGTAACAACCTGCTCTGGTTTAAGCAGAGAAGTTCCTGTAACCATTTTTGCTCCTTCAAACATTCCGGTGCCAACAGTATTAGGGCAGACACAGGTAACAGCAATGTTATACCGATTCTTTTTCATTTCCTGCCTGATAGCGTCACTGAACCCCACGACCCCAAACTTACTGGCACAATATGCAGAAAGGTTGGGGATAGCAAGGATACCGCCCGCTGAAGCGATGTTTACAATATTTGCTTCGTTTAATTTAATCATACCCGGCAGAAACGCCTTGGTTAACCAGAACAGAGAAAGAAGGTTAACTTCAATCATTCTTTCTATCGATTCAGGATCAAGATCAATAAGTTCAGCCGCTTTCATTACCCCGGCATTATTGATAAGGATTGCCGGAGTGCCCAAGTCTTCGTTAATTTGGTCTGCAAGCTCAGCAACAGCAGATCTGTCAGCGATATTGCAAGTGTAAGCTTTGCAAGACCCCATGTTGTTTAGCACAGAAGCAGTCTCTGCCAGTTTGTCGCTATTTATATCCACAAGCGCAACTGTACAGCCTTCGCTCAGTAGACTTACCGCCAACGCCTTTCCCATTCCCATTGCAGCACCTGTGACCAATACTATCTTGCCCTTCAAGCTTTTCAAGATAATAACCTCCGTTTACTTGAATTATTCATGCATGTTCATCTATTTATAGTATTTATCCTCATCGTTGTTAAAAACATCCTGCCCTTTTCAATCATTTTTCAACAACAGGTGTTTTAGCTCAACCGCGGTGTTAATAAAACAGCCAACCTCTTCGGCTCCATATTTTTTCAAGTTGCCAACTATTATCTGATAGGTATGCTCCTCCACCTCTTTGACCAACTTTTGGCCTGCTGTTTCAAGAAAAACTTTTTTCTTTCTGTAATCGCCCTGATCTTTTCTCCTGGAGAGAAGTCCTCTTTTTTCAAGACGCCCGATTAATCGCGTTGTCGTGCTAACCGGTATCTGCATCTCCGCGGCTACTTCATTCATCATCAAACCCTGCTTGCGTCGTAAAAATTGGAGAAGGTAGATTTCAGCATAGGTAAGGTTAAAAAGGGCTACCTTAGTTCTTTCAAATGTGAAAATAGTTCGCAGTGCTTCAAAAAGCATTTCGTCCATTTCATTACGGTTAAATAGATCCGGCATCCTTAACTCCTTTTGGTAGTAGGCTTGGTTGCATTTGCGCATAACCAAGAGCTATACGCAGGTAATAAGTATAAACATTTTCATGCCAATTATAACATATTAGTTGCAATATGCAATAATAATGTTAATACCTTACTTTCCGCACCCTTGTGCTATCATCGATCATAAGACCTGGCTGCAAAAGGAACACTAAGCGAGTAACGCAAATAGACTATGGTGGAATACCGCTTAACTTAAATTAAAACTCCGATCTTTGTCGGATTGCTTATAATTGCATAAATTAACAATACACGGGATGCTGACTTTACAAATATCGTGAAAAGTTTGATCGCATGATGCACAAGATTAGTGGTATAGTTATAGATAATCTGTGGAAGGTCGTGTGCCGTAATGCAGAATAATGCCGCCCAGATGGGCGAAGAGAGCATCAGTAAACTTTTAATTCGCTTTTCACTGCCGGCTACGGCTGGGATGCTGGTGATGGCCACCTACAACATCGTAGACACAATCTTTGTTGGTATGCTTGGCAGCCAGGCTATTGCCGCTCTTTCGATCGCCTTTCCTTTTCAGATGTTGTTAGGGGCGCTCGGGGTCGGAACGGGAGTTGGCGCTGCCTCACTGATTTCGCGTTCTCTTGGCGCCGGGCAGAAAGATGTGGCCACCAGGGCAGTCGGGCAGGTAATCACCCTTTCTGCTATCTACGGTTTGCTGATTGCCCTGGCCGGCTTTCTCTACCTGGAGCCGCTGCTGGTAATTTTTGGAGCAACTCCCGATATTATCGGCCTTACCGGGGAATACGTGCTGGTTATAACCAGCGGATCAGTGATGTTCTTTCTGATTATGAGTTTGAACAACGTGATAAGGGGCGAGGGTAACCCGCGCCTTTCAATGTATGTCATGATCATTTCAGCGGTGACAAATATTATTCTCGACCCGATCTTCATTTTTACGCTCGGTATGGGTGTACGCGGAGCTGCTGTTGCTACGGTGCTGGCTAAGATAGTCGGTGTTGCCATTATGCTGCGCTATGTCACCTCCGGCCAGGGAGTGATTAAAATCAACCTGGCTTGCCTTATGCCTAACCTTGAGACGATCCGTAAAATATACATAATTGGCCTGCCGGCCATGGTTTTGCAGATATCAACAAACCTATCCCTGGTGATTGCCAACAATATCCTGGCCACCTACGGGCACCTGGCTATTGCCTCCCTGGGGTTGATCTTCCGCCTGTTCATGTTTGCCCTGATGCCGGTGATCGGTATCTCCCAGGGTCTTATGCCAATCATCGGCTTCAACTTTGGAGCCGGCAAGCTGGACCGAATCCGCGAAGCGCTGATTAAGGGCGTCGCCCTCAGTACTTTAGTGGTTACCTTCTTTGGGGTGCTTTACTTTGCCTGGCCTGCTTTCTTCCTTGGCATCTTCAGCAGGGAAACTGAGTTGATTGCCCTGGGCAGCAGGGCGCTGAGGATAATGGTGATCATGTTTCCGGTGATCGGGGCCCAGGTTGTGTTTTCCACCTATTTTCAGGCTGCAGGAAAAGGCATTCCCTCTCTGCTGTTGTCGATCTTGCGCGAGGTAATCATATTCGTTCCCCTGTTGATGGTGTTTTCAAGAATCTACGGCCTCGATGGGGTCTGGATCTCCCGCCCGGTTAGTGATTTGATTGCTTTTCTGGTAACCTACCTGTTGATCAGCCGTGAGCTGAAAAAGCAGGGTATTCCGCTACTACCTTCTCTGGCGACTGCGGAGAAAAGATAATACTATCGTGCAGGAATTTCCTTCGGTAGTGGAGAAAGTTTCAAACTGTTGCATATGTAATAAGACCTTTATTGTTACTTAAGTTTAATCCGTTGCCTTGAAAGGATGATCAACATGAAAGATGATCTATTGATTGAGCAATTGTTTGCCCCCGGCAGCAGGGTTGTAATCGAATATATTACAGAACAGGGCTCGCTCAGGCAGTTTAATACTAAAGTTGAAGACCTTGAAGGAAACTACATATCTCTTCAGAACCCCATGGTAGATGGAGTACCGATAAATTTTAAAGAGAGTCAGGAACTGACCTTACGGCGAATGGATGATCATAAACTTGAAGCATATGTAACAAATGTATTTGTTATTGACATCCGGCAGGGTGAGGTTCCCCTGCTGGTCTGCAGTAAACCGAAAAAAATCAATAAAACATCCTTAAGGCGTTTTTGCCGTTTTCCGGTCGGCCTTCTATTCAATTATTTAACAGGTGAATCTGCCGGTTCGGGGAGTTTAAATGACCTTTCGGTCAGCGGTTGCTATGCGTTAATTGACGACGATTCGCACATGGAGAGCGGCTTAAACCTTAAAATTGCAGTTCATATTCCTGGTGAGGCAGAACTTCACATTAAAGGAAGAGTTATTAGGGTTGATCGGCCGAATGATTCAGGTAAGACAGGCCTGGCGATAGACTTTGTAGATCTTTCCGATGTTGAACAGGAGGCGCTTTACAGCTATATCTTCCAGCTTCAACTAACGGCTGACAGCATTCTCGGGGCAAAACCTAAAAATAACTAAGGAAGCTCAAATTATCATATAGTGGTATGAAAATAGCAGGCGGCCAAAATTTCCGGGCAGCCTGCTATTTTGTTCTTAATATTACTTATGGCGTGTGTTTAAGTGAGCGCCGACAATAGAAACTCTGAGAGTTCTTCAACAGAGTTGAATAAAAAAGTGGGTTCTGCAGCGGTTAATTCGGTTGGCGAACCGTAGCCGTAAGTGACGGCAATTGAGTGCAGACCGCAGGTGCGGGCACCTATAATGTCGTGTTTGCGATCGCCGACCATCACTGCCCGGTTTTTATCGATATCCCTGTTGTAAGCAAGAACGAAATCAATGACCTCGCTTTTGTCTACCCTTGTGCCGTCAAGGTTGCTGCCCGCAATGGTCGCAAAATAGCTGTCAATATTAAAATGCTGCAGCACTTGCAGGGCAAAAACTGTCGGTTTTGATGTAGCCACGTATAAACTTGCACCGCTCTTAAGCAGCGCTTCCAACATCTCTGTGATCATAGGGTAGAGCTTGTTCTCAAAAATTCCCTTTTCCCGGTAATACTCCCGGTAGTATTCAACTGCCTGCAACGCCTTGGCCTTGCTAAACCCGTAGCTGTTTTCAAATGACCAGTGCAGCGGCGGGCCGACAAACGATTTTAGCTCTTCAAGGTCAGTTTCAATGCCGTATTTTTGCAGTGCATACTGCACCGATCTGGTTACCCCCTCGGCTGAATCGGTCAGGGTGCCATCCAGGTCGAACAGGACATGTTTAAAGCGGATGTTTTCTTTTAAGTTGAATGCGTTGATCATTTTTTGTCTCCCGGTTCTCTTTTATTATAATATCATGCCTGCTTATCGCCTGTCATGGGTTTCAGGGCAAATAGAACCAAATTATAAGCAATAATGTCATAGCGATTAGCTTTGACTGCGTATATTATGAGCTAAATATACAAAAAAACCGATGGAGGTCTATCTAATGCGCAAATATTACCTGTTTGTTGCTCTTATGCTCGTAACTTTGATGTTTGCAGTTATCGGATGTGGCTCTGACAGTGCTGAACCGACCCCCGAACCCGAAGTAACAGATGAGCCGGCAGCAGAGGTTGAAGAGCCTGCTGCTGAAGAACCGGTTGAAGAAGAACCGGTTGAAGAAGAGCCGGTTGAGGAAGAGACTGCCGGTGAGGATATATTAAGCGGCTTAGCCGACAACAAGAGCGCTGAAATTTGCACTGCCTTTAAGGCTTATGACGCTTTTATGGGAATAGATCTGGGGTTGAACCAGGATGATATTATCACCGGGCTAAACACTCTCGGCATGATCGAGATTGAGCCGCTTGAAGATTCTGGTGCCGGCACCCAGAGGACCCGCTATGCTTATGAAGATGAGCAGAAAGAAGCTTACTTTGACATTGATTTTTATGAAGGTGTTTTGGTCAAGAAAATGTATCATATTCCCTTCTCGCTAAACCTTGATACCGGTTTTGCGCCAACCAAGCGTATCTATAACGCACTGCATGATCTGATGAAAGCGGGCACAGTAAATAACCTGGCCGACGTGGAAGCAATATTTGGACCGGCTTACCTCTTTTCCGAGGCCTTCGCCGACAAGGCAAACCCGGAAGCAGGCCTGGATGTGACCTACCGCTGGCGGGGCGGCACCCACAATATTGATATTTTTACCGATGAGACAGATACGCTGAAAGGTTATAAAATCGGGTCTTCAGCGCTTCCTGAGTAGAGCCAAACGCTCTAAGCGAAGCCGTCTACCCGGCTGCCAGCACTAATTAAAGTATAAGCGAGGCAAAAGTCTTTTAGAGGCTTTTGCCTCGCTTCTCTTTTCGCCACCGGGCTGGCAGATGTGATAAACTTAAAATGCCTCTGGTTCGCTGTGAACCCGAATGCTGTAAACTTTTGAGGGGAGCAGGTATGGATGAATAATGGCAGGGCAATCGATATAGAGATGATCAGAAAACAGGCAGATGCAAACCGTGCCTATCTGGTTGAACTGATCAGCGCCATGGTTAAATATCGCAGTTACTCAGGCGAAGCGGAAGAAATTCAACGCTTTCTGCGAGGGAAGTTAGAGGGACTGGGTATGGAAACCCGCCTGGTCAAGGTGCAGCCTGAGAAGCTGGAGCAGTATAAAGGCTTTAGCTATGATGGTTTTCCCTATGATAAGCGCTACTCTTTGATTGGGGTCAAAAAAGGCGAACCGGGAAATGGACGTTCACTTATTCTTAACGGGCATATTGATGTTGTTCCACCGGGCGATCTTGCCTTGTGGGGTGATGATCCTCACAGCGGCAGGTACCTGGATGGTAAAGTATTTGGCAGAGGTTCGCTCGATATGAAGGGCGGCCTCGCCGCCGGCATTGTGGCCGTTAAGGTAATGCAGGAAATGGGTTTCAGCAACGCAGCTGATATTACTATTGCCAGCGTTTGCGGAGAAGAGACCGGCGGCTGTGGCGCCTTTGCCCTTGTGGAGGCCGGTATCAGCGCAGACGCCTGCATCATCCTTGAGCCGACCAGGCTGAAGATCTGTCACATCCAATCGGGCTGCCATACTTTTAAAATGAAGTTAAAAGGGCGTTCCATTCACGCCTGCATGGCCCACAAAGGAATTAACGTGATTGATAAGTTTTACCTGATCTATGATGCTTTGAAAGCAATGGATCGCCGCCGTCACGAACGCTTTGGCAGTGATTTTACCCGCTTTTACGAGAACCCGGCCAATGTTGCGCCCCTGAATATTGGAACACTTAACGCCGGCGAGTGGCCATCGAGCGTGCCCGACCAGCTTGAAGCTGACGGTCGTGCCGGAATATTTCCCGGTGAGACAGTGGAAGAGATGCACCGTGAATTTGAAGAAACAGTAAGGCTTGCGGCAGCGGCAGACCCCTGGCTGGCAGAAAACCAGCCGGTAATTGAGTGGTATGAAGGCTTGTTCGAACCGGCAGATACCCCGGTTGACAGTGACCTGGTTACAACCCTTTCTGCTGTGCACCAGAAAATGCTTGGCCGCGCCGTGGAGCTTGAAGCGGTCACTTACGGATCCGACATGCGTATCTTTAACCTTTACGGGAAAATTCCCACCGTGCTTTATGGCCCCGGCGATGTTAGCCTAGCCCACACCGTTAACGAGCATATCGAAATTGACCTGGTTCTCGAAGCGGTCTGCTCGATTACCTTAATGCTGATCAACTGGTGTGGCGGCGCTTTTATTGCTGAGTGAGAACTGGGGTTAAAGTTACTGCTTATAAAGTATTTGTATGAGGGGAGGAATAAGGGTTGCTGATGCACGGGGCTGCAAAGGTGCTTGAAGAGATTGCTGTGCTGCTTGAATTAAAAGGTGAAAACCCTTTCAAGAGCAGGGCCTACTATGGCGCCGCCCGCATTGTGGAGATGATCGGCGAAGAAGAATTGGATCGCCTGGTTCGTGATGATAAGCTCAAAGACGTTAAAGGTATCGGCGCCGCCATAGATGAAAAACTGAAAGAGCTGGTGCTGACCGGTAGCCTGCCCTACTACGAGGAACTGAAAGAGAGCGTTCCCACGGGGCTGATGGATATTCTTAAAGTGCCGGGCCTTGGCCCCCGCAAGGTAAGATTTCTCTTCGAAATGCTCGAGATAACCACCCTGGCAGAGCTTGAATACGCCTGCCGCGAAAACCGCCTGGTTAAGCTAAAAGGGTTCGGGCAGAAAAGCCAGGATAATATTCTCGAGGGCATTGAATTTCTGCGCCGTTACCAGGGGCGCTATTTCTACAGTGAGGCCCGCCTGATCGCAGAAGATCTTCTTGAGAAAGTAAAAGCATTCCCCGATCTTGGTGAGGTCAGCCTGGCCGGCAGTATTAGACGCTGCCGCGAGGTGGTCAAAGATATCGACCTGGTTGCCTCTGCGCCTGACCCGCAAAAGTTGACCCGCTATTTCAGTGAATTGTCGACCACCGCCGAGGTGATTGCCCTTGGCGATACCAAGGTGTCGGTGCGCCTGCAGGAAGGCATCAACGCCGACCTGCGCGTGGTCAGGCCGCCCGAATTCCCCTACGCCCTGCATCATTTTACCGGCAGTAAAGAACATAACACCGCCCTGCGGTCGCGCGCCAAACAGATGGGGCTAAAAATCAACGAATACGGCCTCTTCAGGGGTGAAGAACTGATTGTTTGCAGTGACGAGAATGAGTTTTTTGCCGCCCTCAACCTGGTCTACATTCCACCTGAACTGCGCGAAAACAATGGTGAGATCGAAGCAGCGGAAGCAGGTTCACCTTCGCTTCCCGTTCTGGTAGAGCCAGCCGATATCCGCGGTATTTTTCACGTGCACAGCACATACAGTGATGGTGTCAATACCCTGGAAGAGCTGGTTATTGCCTGCCGTCAGCTTGGCTATCAGTATATAGGCATTACCGATCACAGCCAGTCTGCGTTCTATGCCGGCGGCCTGAAAGCTGATGACTTAGCCCGGCAGCGGGAAGAGATCGCCGCGCTGCGCGAGAAATACCCCGATATTGGCTTATACTGCGGAGTAGAGTCGGATATTCGCCCCGATGGTGAGCTTGATTACCCTGATAGTGTGCTCGAAAAGCTTGATTTCGTCATTGCCTCGGTTCACTCTTCGCTGAAGATGGAGCGTTCCAAAATGACCGAACGGTTGCTGCGGGCGCTGGGCCACCCACTGGTGACCATGCTCGGGCACCCGACTAACCGCCTGCTGCTCGGAAGGGATGGTTCACCGATTGACCTGGAAAGAATTTTTGAAGCAGCCGCCGAAAACGGCGTAATCCTGGAACTTAACGCCAGTCCGCCCCGCCTGGACCTCGACTGGCGACACCTGAAAAGAGTGCGCGCCCTGAACCTGCCGGTTTCGATCAATCCCGATGCTCACCGCACTGAAAGCCTGAGCGATACTAATTTCGGGGTAGCAATCGCCCGCAAAGGCTGGCTTGAAAAGAAAGATGTTTTTAACACGCGCAGCCGCCTGGAGGTAGAAGCGCACCTGCGCAGCCGAAACAGCCAGGCTCTTCGGTAAAGACCTGCTTTCAGCCGGCTCGTTATTGTGGTAAATTAATGGAAATACTAACTGCGATAGGAGTATAGACTATGGGAACATTTGCGCTGCTTGCCCTGGCCATGGCACCACCGGTCGCTTTAATGTTTTTTATTTATTGGATGGACAGGCATGAACCAGAATCGCTCAAGAATGTGCTCAAGGCAATGGGGCTTGGCGCCCTGAGTACTATACCGGCAATTATTATTCAATTATCGTTCCAGGGAATCCCTCTTTTCAATCTTGGCGGACTGGCTGGTGGGTTTTTTGATGCCTTTCTGCTGGTGGCGCCTTCCGAAGAACTTTTTAAGTTCTTGTTCATTTACCTCTTCATTAAAAATAAGCCTTTCTATAACGAAATTAACGATGGTATTGTCTACTACGGCGCCGGGGCACTTGGTTTTGCGCTGCTTGAGAATGTTTTCTATGTTTTAGATTACGGCTTTTCAACCGGTATCTTACGTGCCTTTACCTCAATTCCCATTCATACCTTCTGCGGTATTATTGTCGGTTATCACGCCGGCCTGGCCAGGTTTACCGATCAGCTAAGACCGGGGCGTTTAATTTTAAGGGGCCTGTTCATTGCCTACCTGACCCATGCGCTCTACAACACTCTTGTTTCGGCTGAAAACCTGCTGGCCATTCTCTTTATTCCTCTTGTGGCAGTGGTCTATTATAGCGGGCTCAAACTTTTGCACCGGGGGCGGCATTTATCTATCGCCGGCGGAATTCAGATACAAAATGAAGCATCAACAGCGGCAGTTTCACTTCCTGTCTCGGCAGCTTCTGCAGCAGTTGCTGATCATAGTTTTGCCGAGCCTCCGCCACCGGCTATTCCAATTTTGCTACCAACCGTTTCGGCCGGTCGTTTCGATAAGGGGCGTTCGCAACCTGTTATGAACTACATGTCTGAAGACGTTCTTGCCGATCGTAGTGGCCGCAGATACCTGGCCCCCAAAAAAGAAAAGTGGAAAGCATTTATCAGTCGCACCCTGCTTATTGCTACAGTTCTACTCTGGCTGCTGGCTTTTTATGCTGGTGACACCCCTCCTGAAGATTCCGGTGAACTGGCCCTGGGGATGACTGTGTTGACGTTCATCCCTTTCATGATCGGCCTGCTGTTAGAGCTTTCTTACCAGCGCAGGAAGCGCAGTAAAATCTATATCGACTGAATGTAAAGTTATTGAAGATTTAAAACTTAATCATGGGGAGGTAAGACCAATGGAATTTATTTTAAGCCTGCTAGTTGGAATAAGCCTCAGCGCCACCAGCGGTTTTCGTGTTTTTGTGCCCCTGCTTGTCCTCAGCATTGCTTCCCTGGCTGGATGGGTGGAACTTTCACCTGCCTTTGCCTGGATCGGTACTTACCCGGCCCTGCTTGCCCTGCTTATTGCCACCCTGCTTGAACTGGGGGCGTATTTCTTTCCCTTCATTGATAACCTGCTCGGTGCTGCAGCAACCCCGATCAGCATTATGGCCGGCACACTAATCACCGCAGCGCTGATGGTAGATCTGCATCCCATGCTTACCTGGTTTCTTGCCCTGGTAGCCGGTGGTGGGGCTGCTCTTGGGGGAAGCGTTATCAGCAATGTTATGCACAGCGGTTCAACTGCAACCACCGGCGGGCTGGCCAACCCTGTTGTTTCATTCTTCGAGATGATCGGTTCAGTTGTTTTTTCGATTCTTGCTGTACTTGTGCCGGTGATTGCTGTTCTGCTGCTCGCTTTATTCGTTTACCTGGTTGTGAAAATCTTTCGCCACATTAGGTTTCGAACTAATCCACTTGTCTAATTAACAAGCATATACTGGCAAATTATGTTATCATTAAGCTGAGCCTTCGCCTGAATGTTGATTGTCAGTTAAGCATTTCAAAGGGGGTTATAAACTTGGAAAGCCGCTTCGTAAAACCGTATCGCTTTTCCCTGGTTTGGCTTATTTTAATGGTAATCACGGGTTTCTTGTTACCCATGGTTGGATGCAGCGACGATGCGCAGGATTCAGTTGATCAACAATCTGAAACTGAGATTGAAGATTCGGATCAACTCGCAACAAGCACTACTTTCGCACTTTACCGAGAAGAACCGGTAACGATTACTCCATCACTTGACCAACCGCCAATTGCCCCTGATTTAAGTAATGTCCATATCCCTGTGCCTCTTTCCAGCGCGCAGCGGGCCCGCCTGGTGCTCGACGGGCTGGTCGCTTCACCTGGTTTGCAGGAAAAAGAGTTTTTTACGCTCTATGAAAAAGCCCGCTATGACAATATACCGATCTTTATAACCAGTGATTCACTGCTTCATGCTTACCACTTGATGTTCAGCAAGACCCTGCGTACAGCAGAAGCTGAATATTTCCACCCTCTGCTTAAGGATCTGAACCTGGCTCTGGTTACGGAGCTTGAAAAACAGCACCGGGAACTGAGCGGTGGCCCCTGGGAAGATGCCGCCCTGCGTACCCTTGCTTTTGTTACAGTCGCCGGTAAACTGGCCGACCCTCAGTTTACAGTAGTGGCCCCTGCCGCTGAACTGGTCAGCGCTGAATTGGCCAATATAGAAGCAGCTGCCGGGATGCAATCGTCGCCAATTTTTAATGAATTACTAATGGGCGAAGATTATTCGCAGTACATTCCGCGCGGTCATTACACCAA
>CAYWDA010000188.1:0-2034 GCA_964456945.1 uncultured Syntrophomonadaceae bacterium | reverse complement strand
GAAGGCATTGAAGGCCGGGTGCCATTCAGGGGGACAGTCGGTGATATGGTATTCCAGTTGGCCGGCGGCCTGCGGGCCGGCATGGGTTACTGTGGCGTTGCCACGATAGTTGATTTGCAGCAAAAAACCCGTTTTATTAAAATATCGGGGGCCGGATTAAAAGAAAGCCACCCCCACGGTGTTCAAATTACCAAAGAAGCACCAAATTACAGCTTTTAGTCATTAAATATTGAACCGGATACCGCAGGCCTGAAGTGCCTGCGGTTTTTTAGGCTTAGAGCATTTCTGTAAGCTGAAGATGGATAGTGGTTAACGTTTGGATCGGGGTGTTGAAAACGCGAGGCCTGCTGATTACCCTGGAAGGAATTGATGGTTGTGGTAAGTCCACTCAGACCGCATTGCTTAAGCAACGGTTTGAAGAGCATGCCGTGCCATTTATACCGGTCCGCGAACCCGGCGGTACCGCTCTAGGGGAGGATATCAGGCAGGTTTTGCTTCATAAAGATTACGCCATGTCTTTACAGGCTGAACTGCTGCTTTACATGGCAGCGCGTTCTGAATTGACCGGGCAGGTGATCATACCGGCGTTGAAGGCCGGGCGCGTTATTCTGTGCGATCGTTTCACCGACTCCACGTTAGCCTACCAGGGTTATGGAGGCGGCGCGGATCTCGGTTTCATTCGCCGCATGAATAGCAGGGCAACCCGTGGCACTGTGCCCAACCTGACAGTTTTGCTCGATCTTCCGGTTGAAAATGCCTTGGCCAGACGTGGTGAAGTGGCCGACCGCATGGAAAGCAGAGATATTCGTTATCATCAGCGGGTACGCCATGGTTACCTTGAAATTGCCCGCCGCGAACCGCGCCGCATTAAAGTGATTGATGCTAAAGGAGATGCGCAGGAACAGCACCTGATTATCTGGAAGATTGTTGAAAAACTGATTACCCGCCATGCGGAAACGGGGTTTGGCTATGAGTTTTAACAACCTGGCCGGGCAGCATGAACTGCGCCGTCTTTTATCCTCTGCCCTGGAAAAGGGCCGACTCAGCCATGCCGTTTTACTGACTGGCCCGCCCGGGAGCGGCAAGAATAGCTGGGGAAAAGCCTTGGCCCAGGCGATCCTCTGCCCCAACCGCAACGGCGCCGAACCCTGTATGCACTGTAGTTCCTGTCGCGGTTTTCAGAACGGTAACCATCCTGACTATTTCCTGATTGAACCGGAAAAACGCAAAATAAAAATTGACCAGATACGCCAGGTCAGGGAGAGTTTCTATTTTCAGGGAAGCACAAAGGTATGTTTGATTGATCGAGCTGAAATGATGACTGCTGAATCAGCCTCTTCGCTGCTGAAGATTTTAGAAGATCCACCGGAAGGCCTCAGCTTCATACTGCTGGTAGAAAAACCGCGCGACCTGCTTGATACGATTCTTTCCAGGTGTCAGCGCTATACCCTGTACCCTCTCTCTTTAACTGAGGTTACGGCGCTTTTGACTGCTGAGAGGTGCCTGTCCGTTGAAAAGGCAGCGCTTCTGGCCCGCATCAGCGGGGGGTTGCCCGGACAAGCTCTGGCCCTCGCCGATGATGAGCATTTTGAAAAACGCTTTGAAGATGCAAAAACACTTGCCTATAACCTGGCTACCGGTTGTGATTCTGCGCAGCAGCTGCTTTTGTGGGCTGCTTCACTAACCGAGAGGGAGGATCTGGTGCCTTTTTTAGAACTGGTTTCCCTCTTCTACCGTGATGGCCTGGTTCAGAATCTTTGCCTCCGGGGTGAAAGGCCCTTAAAAGTGGATCAATCACTAAACTGGATTGATGCTGTTGCTCCGGCCCTTTTAGAGGATGCCCTTTTGCTGATCAACAATGCTGTTTACGAGTTAAACGCAACAAATGTTAATCGCCGTTTGTTGCTCGAAAAGACGCTAATACTGCTGCAAAGGAGGTTGTCGCAATGCCAAAAGTCGTCGGGGTTCGCTTCAAGCAGGCCGGAAAAACCTACTACTTTGAACCCGGTCCAGATATAGTCGAGCAGGGAATGC
>CAYWDA010000187.1:0-4287 GCA_964456945.1 uncultured Syntrophomonadaceae bacterium | reverse complement strand
ATAGAGTTTATTGCCGATCTCGGCAGCCGTTTCGGCAACCTTGAAGCAGGTTCAACTGCCGCTTCGGGCAAAGGCTGGTCGGAGCGCCGCCGCCTGGTGGTAGCCGGAATGGAAGCAATGGAAAGCTATGAACAGCCCCTGGCCGCAAAGCTGATTGCTGAGCTAACTGCGCTCGATAAAGTTAAAATATATGGTCCGCCGGAGGACCACCCGCGTACGTCGACGGTTTCTTTCACTGTTGACGGTGTTCCCGCGGCCCATGTAGCAGCAGAACTTGGCGAAAAAGGTCTTTTTGTCTGGGATGGGCATTTTTACGCTGTTTGCCTGGTTGAGCGCCTTGGTCTGATCGATAGCGGCGGTTTGGTCAGGGTTGGCCTTTCTCCATACAATACGGAAGGTGAAATTGACCGCCTGCTTGATGCAGTAGGTAAGTTAGCAGGCTAAGTAATTTTACTATTAGTGATTTAGAACCAGAGAGGAGCAACTACCGTTGATAATAAAAGATATTTATGCCCATGTTATTGCAGAAGGTATCGCCAAAGATCCGCGGAAACCAGAAGGGGTAAAAGAAGCGCTGAAGAGGGTAAAAGAGAAGTATGAAGCGCTGAAAGAAGACGAACGAAAAGAGTTTGATCTTGAAACGTTAACCAATCCCTACAGCGACACACGCATCCTTTATGGTGATCCTGAAACAGATGTAAAGCGGCTGTTGGTAGGCGTTGATATCGAAGTGGGAGAGGTCATGCTCGCTGATCGTTTAAGCGATAAGGGCAAGCCGATCGACCTGATCATGGCCCATCACCCCGAGGGTAAAGCTTTTGCCGAACTGCATGAAGTTATGCACCTGCAGGAAGATATCCTGGCCCACTTTGGGGTGCCGATAAATGTTGCCGAGGGCATAATGGCTTCGCGAATCAGCGAAGTTAAGCGCGGCCTGATGCCGATTAACCACAACCGGGCGGTCGATGCAGCTAAACTCCTTGGTATTCCCATGATCTGCACACACACCGTGGCTGATAACCAGGTTACCACATACCTGCAGGAAATATTTGACCGGGAAAACCCGCGCACCTTGGGTGACATTGTAAAACGTTTGAAGGAGATCCCCGAGTATGCCGAGGCGGCAAAGCACGGTGCGGGGCCGGATGTAGTGCTTGGCAGTAAAGAGCTACGTGCCGGGAAAGTGATGGTCGATATGACCGGCGGCACCGGTGGATCAGAAAAAGCTTACGCCAATCTTTCCCAGGCTGGGGTCGGTACCATAGTTGGTATGCATATCAGTGACAAACACCGCAAAGAAGCTGAGAAAAGTCACGTCAACGTCGTTATCGCCGGGCATATAGCCAGTGACTCTATCGGTATGAATATGCTGCTTGACGGCATCGAAAAGCGGGGAGTAGAAATTATCACCTGCTCGGGCCTGATCAGGCACAAGCGCAGCTAAATCAAGGCGAGACGTGCCCTGGCATCAAGAGCCATGACCCCGGATCCGGCGGGAAAGACCCGTACCGGGTTGATATCGAGTTCTTTGATGCCGGGGAAGTCGGCCAGCAGATGAGATGTTTTAACAACCAGGTCGATAAAAGCTTCTGTATCGCCAGGCACCTTACCGCGCATTCCCGCGAGAACAGCGGCTGATTTTAACTGCAAATAGCGTTTTTTAACGCTTTCCGGCACAGTTGGGCAGATAACGTTGGCGATATCTTTAAAGGCTTCAACATGAATTCCGCCCATTCCGAAAAATACAACCGGACCGAACGATGGGTCTTGCCTGCCCCCGACAAACATATCGTAGCCTTCGGCAGCCATCTTCTGGATACGAACTCCGCCAAAATGAGCGTTCTCTTTAAAGCGGCGTAGGTTTTCCCGAATAGCATTGAAACCTGCAGCAACGTCAGCCTCATTTTTAAGGCCGAGCAAGACCCCGCCGACATCTGATTTGTGAAGTGCATCGGTAGAGATTACTTTCAAAACTACCGGAAAACCAAGTTCTTTGGCACAATTAACAGCCTCTTCTTCACTGGTGGCTATTTTGGTTGCTGCGGCGCTTATGCCGTAGGCGTTTAAGAGCTCCAACGTTTCTTCTCCGTAGTCACCCAATTTATCACTCATCCAGCGTTTAGCGGCAGCGCGGTCTATATCAGTCGGTGGCTGCGGTTGTTTCTCTTCTTTCAGCTGCTTTCTCTTTTCGTGATAGCGCATTGATACGGCCAGAGCATTGATCATTTCTTCAGGGCTGTTGAATATGGGAAACTCAACATGCCGCTTGGTCTGCTGAATCATCCTGGTCGGCCCGAAAAGGCAGATACCGAGTGGTTTTCCTGCCGACAAGATTGAACCCCAGGCTTCTTTCGACAGGTCGGTCAGGAACATTTTCTGGAAGATATTATCTCCCTGGGGCATTTGTGGCCGCTGGCTGATATAGATTGAGCCGTCTACCCGGTCTGAGTGCATAACCGAGTAAAAAACATGGGCGGTGAGCTGGGGATCGTAGATGTCACCCATATCAAGAGGGTTAGAAAATTTAATGACCCCGGCGTTGCTGAAACCTTTCAAGCTTTCATAAAAATCTTCCCCCATATCGGCAAACTCCAGGCCGGCCTTTTCACAGAGGTCAGCACCCATTACAGCAAAACCGCCGGCGGGGCTCATCACCATGATCCTTCGCCCTTTCATCGGGGGCAGGTGAAAAGCCTTGGTTACTTCTATGCAGTCGAGAAAATTTTTAACACGAATGACGCCTGCTTCTTCAAAGGCCGAATCAATAATTGCTTCATCGCTGCTCAGGGCAGCGGTATGGCTCATCGCTGCTTTCTCACCAGCAGAAGTGGTGTTAGCTTTGTAAACAATAATCGGTTTATCAATTTTGCGGGCAGTTTCAATGAATTTTCTGCCGCGGGCGATGCCTTCCAGGTAGAGACAGATTACCTTGGTCTGCGGGTCATTTCCGTAATACTCCAAAAAATCAACTTCATCCAGGTCAAGCTTATTGCCGATGCTCGCAAACTTGGCCAGGCCGATTTTTTCATCATAGAGATAATTAAGCATGGTCAAGGCAACCCCGCCACTCTGCGAGATAATTGACATTTCTCCCTTGGGGGCTTTGTGCAGGGCGACAAAGGGCAGACAGAGCCCGTTATCGGTATTAGCAACAGTTACGCTGTTGGGGCCGACAAAACGAATCCCATACTTACGCGCTGTGGCAAGCAATCGGTCAGCGAGAGCTTTACCCTCGTCGCTGTACTCTGAAAAACCGCCTGAAGGAATAGCCATCCGCCGGATGCCCATTTTACCGCAACGCTCCATCATGTCCGGAACAAGCTGAGCCGGAAGCAGACAATAGGCCAGGTCTGGCGCTTCGGGAAGGTCTTCAATATTTTTGTACATCCTGATGCCGTCTACATGCACATCATCACTGCGTTCGTTAACCCCGAAAATACGGCCCCGGTAACCCCAGCGCAGTAAATTCTCCAGGGTAAGCCTCGGTATATTAGTCGGTTTTGAAGATAAGCCGATGATTGCAATCGATTCCGGATAAAATATTTTCTCCATAAATATCTCTGCCCCCCTTCTAATATGGCAAGTTAATTTTATCACAGTTTGACCCTTAAGATAACCGGCAAAGTGAGGCTATAGCGGACTGAATCTATCAGTGCTATAATCGAAAAAGAACAGCGAGCTGTAGAAAAAGCAGAAAATATTTCAGTAAGCGGGGGTTAGAGAGAGAATGAACAGCAATAGTAGTCTTACTGTAGCAATATCGTGGTTGAAGCAGCTTATCCTGATTTTACTGCTGACCCTTCTGGTCAGCGTTTTCATTGTTCAGACCTATGACATCAGCGACGTTTCGATGGAACCAACCTTTGATTCCCAGGGCAACCGGGTTTTGGTGCTGCTCACGCCTTATCACTTTGGCAGCGTCCCCGGTTACGGCGATCTATTGATCATTGACAGCAGGGTTAACCGCCCGAGAACCCTGTGGGATAAAGTGATTGAAAGCCCGCTTGTGGCCTTGTTTGTCAGGGAAGAGCGGCAGTATATGTGGGTCAAACGCGTTATCGGCCTGCCCGGCGACACCCTGGAATATGGTGATGGCAGGGTTTACCGCAACGGTACGCAATTAGATGAACCTTACAGCCTAAGCAAGATTGACAAGCTATTTGCACCGGTTATCGTGCCGCAGGGTCATATCTTCGTCATGGGTGACAACCGCAATCACAGCAGCGACAGCAGGGAAATCGGACCGGTGCCAATCGGCAATATCCAGGGCCGGGTCTTGGTCAGGGT
>CAYWDA010000186.1:0-12161 GCA_964456945.1 uncultured Syntrophomonadaceae bacterium | reverse complement strand
TACTTACCTCTGCATCCGGATCACCCAGCTGCAGCCCTACGGGGTCTCCGGGCAGGGCGATTGATGCGGGGGCAATATCCTCCATGTAGGCCATGACTTTTTTAACAGAAGCATGCACTGCGATCACTTCCCTCTAGCTATTTTCCGTAATTATTTCCCGAAATTTTTTCATCAACTGAGCACATATTGAGCCTGGCACCGCGCCGCCAATCGGCTGCCCGTCAATTTCGGCTACCGGGTTAACTTCCATTGTTGTTGAAGTTATCCAAACCTCAGAAGCTTTACTTAGTTCCTGCAGGGTAAAGGCGACTTCACGATACGCTATCGCCAGATCATTTAATATAGATAGAACTATGCTTCTGGTTACTCCGGGTAAGATCAGGTTGGTAGTGGGATGGGTCCGAATGGTGCCGTCAATTACAGCAAAGACATTGGAACGGGTTCCTTCGGTAACAAGATCACCCGGACGATATAATATTGCCTCCACTGCACCGGCCTCGGAAGCCTTCTGGCGGGCTAAAAGGTTCGGCAGCAGGTTTACCGTTTTAATATGGCAGTTTAACCAGCGCTCGTCAGGAAGTGTAATACACTTGATCGGAGCAACAGCTTCTGCGGGTAAAACTGCATTTAATTCTCTTGTATACATGGTCATGGATGGCGGAGTATCGGCCGGGAAAAGATGATCACGCTTAGCGCTGCCACGAGTTACCTGCATGTAAATATAGCCTTCACCGCAACCGCTCTTACTGATCAGTTCATCCGCAGCCTTTTCGATTTGCGGCTTGCTATAAGGAATGGCTATTCTAATCGCATCAGCGCTCCGCTGTAATCGCTCAAGGTGAGCGCTAAGATAAAAAGGCCTGCCATTATATACCCGTGTTACTTCGTAGACTCCATCACCTAGAAGGTAACCCCGATCTTCAAGGGGAACCTTGGCCTCAGCCAGGTTAATTAATAGACCATCTATCCAGGCCAGATTTTGCAATGCTGATCAGCTCCGAGTTAAGTTTATGTGCTTTAAGGTAGCATATATATGCGAACCTGTCTATAATCTGCTAGCCGGCAGGTCCGCTCTAATTTAGTTTTGCTTCATTTTTTTCCTTAACCGCCTGCGTTTGACCAGAAAAATGATCCCCGCTAAAAGCGCAAGGAGAATCAGGATTGGCCAGACAATTAGTGGCACAGTCCAGACCGGATTAATCCTTCCGGCTGTTGTCGCATAATATGCTTCAATCTCAGGCAGACCGGAAGATCCTGCTGGTTGACTGGCAGCATACTCAAGCACAGCAGCCCACACTTTAAGCTCATTGCCATCTACCATGACAACCAGATTATCTAGCTCTTCCTCAGAAACCGGGTTTCCATCCCGATCTTTTAAGGTGATCTCCAGTTGGGGAAGCAGATCACCGATCATCGGCAGGAACGACATAATATAAGTGTCAGTAATCAGGCAGTAGAGCTCTTCGTCACCACGTTCAATGGGCACGTAGAGTTCTTCATCATCACCCTGTCTGCCTTAACCACTGTAGCGCTCGGCGCTGATTACCGCCCTGGTTGTCGGTATTGGCAGGTCAAGAAAAGGAACGGTAAAAAGGATGGCGTTTTGCGGGTTATAACTGTAACGCAACCCGGAGAACTGTAAAAAGTAGGTATCGCCCATCATTTCTGAAAGCAGGGCTGCCACCTCAAGCACACGGCGCACCTCTTCACCGGTCAGGTAGGCAGCGACCACGGAATAACCGGCATCACCATCAGGCCCGATGCCGAGACCAACCAACTCGGCCAGATCGTAGACCGATATCTGGCCCAACGAGTGAGGCATCGTACCGGGTGTAATACTGCCCCTGATGGCACCGTTAGCCTGGATGGCAAAATCGGCTTTGTGGCCGGTTTTTTCCCAGGTGACCAGGCGCATGGCATCACTGACAAAATTGCCGAAAGGTGATTCCTGCAGGGGAGGGTAATTAGGTATTTCGTATGCGGATAAAGCGACCACGTCTAAGACCTGCTCAAAACGTCCGCCAGTTTTATCGCTAATGATTTCATTTAAAAGAACGCTATATTCTTCAATCAGGGCATCAATTTCGGGATCGAGCTTGAAGTTGTAATCAAGCGGAATCAGGTACGGGTTTTTGTTTTCATCGTTCAGAATGCGCACTTCTCCGCTCGAAGGGTTAAAGGCAAGCTCCAGCCGACCAAGGTTTTGCAAGAGTGAACCGGTTTGTAGAATAACGGTCTTACCTTCAATGATCGGTTCAAAAAGTGTTGTATGGCTGTGCCCACCGACGATAACATCAATTCCGGGAACAGCGCAGGCCAGTTCTACATCTTCTTCTTCTCTGGAGTGAGTAATAGCGATGATCAGCTGCGCACCGGCAGACCGTAATTCATCAACCAGACGGGCTGCTGTTTCGTGCTGGTCAGCGAACTGGACAGGGTCATTGGCTGTTGTATATGATATCGCCTGCTTGCCAATCAAGGCAAACAAGCCAACTGTTAAACCGTTTTCGAGAGTCATCAAACGACTTTCGCGGTATAGATCTCTGGATGCAAGGGGGTGATCAGGCGGAGCCAGTGTGTTGGATGCCAGAATCGCTGTTTGTTCATGCGCAGCCGGATAACCGGCTTTTAAATAGTAGCCGGCTAAAATATCCGGACCGTAATCGTATTCGTGATTGCCAATTGTTACAGCGTCATAACCGATAATCTGCTTCAGTTCAAGTTCCAAAGCGTAGCCTTCAAGAATCAGCCAGCTGTAGGGAGAACCCCCGATATAATCACCGGCCGACAGAAGCAAAACCGGTTCTCCGTCAACAGCTTTCTGCTGCCGGATCTCTTTAACCGCAGTGGCCAGGCGGGCATAACCGCCTACCGTGGGGTTTTCCCGCAGCGGATGAAAATCAACGGTTGGCGAATGAGGTATCACCGCCCCATGCTCGTCGTTTGTATGTAAGATCGTGAGGTATAGCTCATCGCCGGATGCAGCTTCCACCCCAGCGGTTAATGTTAAGGCGAGCATGAGGGCGATCAATGTAAATAAAAGAATATGTTTAGCCACCACCGATAGTTTTGCAATATTGCCCCCAAAAAACATCATCTATACACCCTTTCCAACTCTTATTTGGGCTGCTCTATGCAGCAAAACAATATTTAAGTAAACAATTATCTATGAAAGGATGCCCCGTGAGATTTAGGGTAACAGCTCAAAATAAAGCTCCATAATGCCACCGCAGGCCATCCCTTCTTCAGCTGCTGCATCTGCAGTTAATCTTAATTTTACGCGCCCGGACTTTTCCTGATCAAAGCAGAGCAGAGCTTCGCGCCTGGCCTCTGCTTCTGAGCAGCCGCCACCAATTGTTCCGGTCAGCAATCCATCAGGATAGACAATCATCTGCGAACCGGTTTTGCGGGGTGTAGAGCCCTTTGAACTGATCATTGTTACTAAAACAGCCCGCTCTTGCTCCTGCTCAATGCGCATTAGCTGCTGCAAAACCACCACTGCAGCAGCTTCGTTGCTGTTACCGGCCCGCCTGACCCCGATTACTTCGGCCAGAATGCTGATGGCAATTTCACTTTCTGTAATTGCTCCAATTGATAAACCGATCGGAGAATGCACTTTTTCCAGATCAGCTGCGGAAAAACCGTTAGCTGTCATATCTTTTAACTGGGCGGCTACCCTGTGCCTGCTGCCGATCATCCCTACATAAGCTGCTTCCCGCTCTAAAGATTTTTCAAGGCAGAGACGATCATGTTGATGCCCGCGGGTAACGATTACGATATAATCGGCCGCAGATGGCGTTAAAAGGTTAAAAGCGCGTTCATAAGATTCGCAGATCACTTGGTGGGCCTGTGGATGCGCTTTTTGAGTAGCAAAAGAGGGTCGATCGTCAATGACGATAATTTCAAAGTCCAGCTGTGCGGCAGCGCGGCAAAGCGCAGCGCCAACGTGGCCGCCGCCAAAAATGATTAAACGCGGAGCCGGTAAAAAAGCGTGGACAAAAAGCTCCAGTTGATCCTCCGTATCAATCTTTACAGTGGCAGAAGTGCTTTTACCTGCTTTCACCAGATCATCCACTGCAGCGACTATCTGCGGGGTCAGCGCATCTGGCAGGTCACTGTAGACGATTTTATCAGCAGAAATCAACAGTTTCATGCCTGTCAATGCCTGATTTGCATTACTCTCAAGTACAGTAATCAGGGCAACCGGTTTGCCGTTACTTAAAAATTGATTAATCATTTTATAAATTCCCATCTAAGAGCCTCCGCATTCCCACCGCTTCTATTCCCAGAATTTCATCGTTCCGGTTTCAAGCAAGCTTGTGTGCAATTCAAAAGCCTTTTTCAGGTTATGGGTAATATGGCTGGGTGAAGCATCTGCAACATAGCGATGCAGGTAGTCACGGAAGTCCGGGTGGGCGCATTTATCAATGATTGTGCGCACTTTTTCCCTCGGGCCCAGTCCCCGCACATCAGCCAACCCCTGCTCGGTAACAAAAACCTGAACCGAATGTTCATTATGATCAGAGTGGCTCACCATGGGCACTACTGTGGAAATACGCCCATTTTTTACTGCTGACGGGGCCATAAAAATAGAAAGGTATGCATTTCTCATGAAATCTCCGCTACCTCCGATACCATTAACCATATCGGTGCCACAAACATGGGTTGAGTTAGCATGACCGTAAATATCAAACTCCAGGGCAGTGTTAAGCGCAATTACTCCAAGACGACGGATTACGCCGGGGTTATTCGAGAGTTCCTGCGGGCGCAGCACTATGCGTGGCACAAAAAAATCCATATTATTATAAATGCGCTGCAGATTATCATCTGAAACAGTAAGGCTGCAGGTACTGGCTCCAACCAGATGACCCTGCTCCATCAAATCGATCAGAGCGTCCTGAAATACTTCGGTGTACATAGTAAAGGCCGGAACATCAGGGTCATCGCCCAATGACGACATTACTGCGTTGGCAATATTGCCTACCCCGGCCTGCAATGGCAGAAATTCCGGTGGAATACGACCCTGCCTTTGCTCTTCGAGCAGAAAATCGACAACCTGGTGAGCTATTCGCCTGCTGATCTCATCGGGTGGATCTAACGGGGACATACCGTCCGGCTCATTGTTATCGATCACTGCTATAATTTTTTTCGGATCGACTGAAGCATAGGGTAAGCCGATTTTATTGAGGGGATCATAAATTGGAATGGGACTGCGGTGCGGTGGGGTGGGCAGCATTACAATATCGGCCATTTCACTAAGGCGCACTGTATGATAGCGGTTAAGCTCTATGATTACATTCTCTGCGGTGTGCAGAAAAGTAGGCGATGCTCCTATTGCCGACGAAAGGTAGATTCGCCCGTCAGAGGTTACTTCAGACGCTTCAATAACAGCCCAGTCGACATTGCCCAGAAAGCCAAAGAGTACTGCCTGGGGCAGATGCGAAAGATGCATATCATTAAACTCAATTTTCTGTTCGTTAATCTGCTGACGCATTATTTTAGAAGACTGGTACGGAGAACGCCAGGATACCGCCTGAGCCTCAGCCAGCAGATCATCAAGTTTACCGGTAGATGCTCCTGACAAAACATTTAACTGAAATGGTTTCCCCTTGGCATGCAGTTCTTTTGCCTGCCTGGCCAGGGCTCGCGGAATAGCCTTTGCCGAGCCGGCTGCCGTGAAACCGCTAAAGGCAACTGTCTGACCATCCTTAATCATCGAGGCAGCTTCCTCAGAAGATATTCGTGGAAAATGGATCGGGCTCATAATAAAAATCCTCCTTCTAAAAAATCAGGTTGCTATTTTATCTGTCTGGCAAAATATCCTTTGGTGATCAACCAGAACAGATACTGTCTAATTACAATTATAATCGAAAACTGCGCTCTTTACATTTTTTTCTCATCGATTTCAAAAAGCTTCTTCCTTATTTACCACACAGGTCACGATAGGTTATGGCCAAACAGATCTTGACATTACCTGTATTTATCAATAGTTGATATAGGAAAGTAATTTGGCAGAGCTTGCTGTACATAAAAAATCCCTTTAAAGGGCTATTAAAGGGATTCAATTGTAAATTTACTTTCAGCAAATTCATTTAGCCGATGGCAGAAAGATCAGCGTTTTTCATCGAGCAGGACACCGAATAAACTTTGAATACGGTTTAATACCGTAAGGGCTTGATCTGTGGGGATATCGCGCACAACCTGATCACGCAGTGTATCGGTAACCTCGACATGCCATAACTTTGTATCACGGCGCACACTAAAGCGTAACGGTGAATTGTCTCTCTCAGCTTCATCGTTAAGCCTTTTCAAAACTTCATTCAGCTGCTGCTCGTTATGCAGGGGAACGGTTGCTTTCCCACGCTGCGAACCGCCTTCCCGTCTGACAGCATTATCTGAACCGATGCTTTCTGACTTCTGAATTTCCATTCGGTCGGTCTGCTCTTTGATACGGTTAAGCAGCAGAGGGTCTATACCATCAATTTTCATGGCTCAGCTTCTCCCCAGTATATCTTATTACATTCAGTATAACATTTTTTGGATAATTATTCAAGTTGCTGTCTTACTCTTCACCGGAACCGTCAGTTTTTTGCTCCAGCGGACCCCGGGGCAGCATTTTGCTTATTCCCTCTGTATATTTTGCCGCTGCCTGTACTGCACGCAGGTTCTCAAGGCGCACATCTTCAAAGGTTTCCTTGCGCAGTATCTTAATATCCCTTGGCGCCTTTATACCGATGCGAACAGTATTCCCTTCAATCGAAGAAACGACGATCTCGATATCGTCGCCGATCATAATACTTTGGTCAGTTTTTCTCGTCAGCACCAGCATACTAGCCGCTACACCCTTTCCTGAACCAATAACCGGCACGGTACGGATACTATTTTCGCTTTTTGCCCGCTATTCCCTGCCATTACTGAAAAACTATTTTGATTAATTATACCTTAATACAATCCTAATATAAACATACGCTTATTTGCGAATCAGAAAAGGCTGTATTTGCTTATAGGTCATTCCCCGCCATAGCCACTCCAGCGGGCCGTACCTGAACCGGCTTAGCCACAAGTTGCTCAACACTATTTGTGTAGCATAAATAACCAGCACAATAACAATACCCTGCAAAACAGAGATATTGGCATATAAGCCAAGACCAAAACCATAGAAAAGAAGCACGCAAATCAGGGTGTGCGACAGGTAATTTGTAAGCGCCATGCGGCCTGCCGCAGCAATGGGGCTTAATATTTTTTTCGCCCGATCATTTTGCAATGCTAAAAGCAGAAGCGCAATATAGGCCGGAAAAATAAATAAAGATGCGCTATAATTTAAGGCAGAAAGCAAAACAGGTCTTAAGAGCATGCCAACCGGTAAAATACCCTTTTCCACCAAAACATATGCCAGAAGCAGCAGGGCGCCCAGGGGCAGCCCCAGGTTGCGAACCTTCCTGAACAGCGAAACATGAGCGGGTAGATCTTTAAAAATGCCAACCCTGCCAACATATAAACCGCAGAGAAAGAAAGCAAGCACTGCAGGTATCATCAGAAACAGGCTCAGCAAAACGTAGGGTATTTCGTTTACAGCCCTGTAAGCAACTAATTCTAAAAAACTGCTCTGCAGGTAATATACTTTTGCTTCCGCAATCATGTCTGCCATCATGGCGCCATACTGATCGCCCAGCATTAACTCACCATAGCCGCTGATTAAGCCGAACAGAACATGCATAAACAGAGATAATGCAAACAGCCCGATGATCCACTTTTTTATTGACTCCAGCGGCTTATCCCGAAAGCGCAGCAGAATAAAACCGACCAGGGCATAGGTCAATAAAATGTCGCCGCTCCAGAAGAATAAGAGGTGGATAAAACCGAAAAGCAGCAGGGCAAAAAGACGCCTGCGGTAAAGCGGAACCAGGGCGAGGCCTTTCTGCAGGGTCCGCTCCATAAAAATATAAAATCCAAGTCCAAAGAGGAATGAAAAAATGGCGTAAAACTTACCCGTAAATAAAAGCTGAATAATCCAGGCGCCAATCTGGTCTCCGCCCGCGGCAAAGCTCGAAGGGTAACGATCAAAGAAAATTGGAAATTTGAAGAAAGACATATTAACCATCAAAATCCCGAATAGAGCTAATCCACGAATAATATCGATCTCGCTGATTCTCTCAGCAGGCTGTATCGGGGCAAGGTCCTGGTTTGTCATTAATAATCCTCCTAAACAGAAATCAATAGTTCTTAATGCGACTTAGCTCAGTTGGTCCGGTCAATTCGCCGGTCACCAAGCGCAGGGAAATCAGCCCTGATGACTGAGATACGGTCCGGATCAATCTCAAATGTAAGCAGTTCCTCCCCTTTACCGGCCCGGGCAAGAACTTCTCCCCAGGGGTCAACCAACATGCTGTTGCCACCGAAAACCTGCTCTTTTAGGGTTCCGGCGCAGTTGCACGATACCAGGTAAGAGAGATTTTCCAGCGCCCTGATCCGGTTAAAAAGCAACCAGTGTTCCAGGCGGGCCAGGGGCCAGGCAGCGATAACAAAGAGCGTATCAACGCCACAGTCAATCAGTTTACGGTACAGTTCCGGAAAGCGCAGATCATAACAGGTGCTGAAACCCCAGGTTCCGTACCTGGTTTTAAGCACGTAGAGATCACTGCCGGCAGTCAGCACTTTGCTTTCTGCCGACTGGTAACCAAAGAGGTGTATCTTGCGATAAGAGCCGGTAAGTATTCCGTTGGGAGCAATAAGCATCGTAGTGTTATAGTAGTCGCTGCCGTCCTGCTCGACTATGCTGCCGCCGAGGATATAACAGCCAATTTTCTCTGCCCATGGCGCCAGTCGGGCATAGGTTTCGCCCTGCAGCGGTTCACTTTCAGCGGTATAGCGATCAAAATTAAAAAAACCCGTACCCCAGATTTCCGGCAGCATGATCATAGTCGGCGCATTTTCTTCTCGCCTTACATTTTCCAGGAAGCCCTCAACTCTTTTAAAGCGATCGGCTTTTGTTTCACTATCGTTAACTTCCAGCTGGATTACTTTAACCTGATAGATAAGAAAACCCCCATTACGGAAAATAACTCTCTATCCTTCTACAAGATCAGGGTTTATTCCTGCCTCAATCACACCCCCGCCCAGAACCTCATCGGCCCTGTAGAAGACTACCGATTGCCCGGGGGTCACCGATTTCTGCTCTTCAGCAAAAATAACTGTGGCAAGCCCATCCTGCGGGGGATAAAGTGTTGCCGGAACAGCAGAAGCACGGTAACGTATTTTTGCCTCTATAGCCATAGGCTCGGCAGGAGAAACGCCAGAAACATAGTTTAATTTGCCGGCCAGCAAGCCCTTGCTGTAAAGTTCATCTTCACTGCCGACCACAATTTGGTTCTTTTCCGCATCGACGCGTACCACGTAGAGCGGATGGGGTGCAGTAATTCCCAAACCCTTGCGCTGCCCGATAGTGTAAAAGGCGATGCCCTGATGCCGGCCAAGCTGCTCATCAGATGTAGATACGATTGCGCCAGGCAGAGCGATTTGCGGACATTCACGCTTCATAAATGATCGGTAATCGTTATCCGGAATGAAGCAAATTTCCTGGCTTTCAGCCTTCCCAGCCACTTTTAGCCCCCTGGTCACAGCCAGTTCCCTAACCTGCTCTTTAGTCATTGCCCCCAGGGGGAAAAGGGTTGCTGAGAGTTCTTCCTGCCCTAAGACATAGAGCATGTAACTCTGATCTTTTTGGCGGTCAATTCCCTTCAGTAGCTTAGCAGAGCTATCAGCGGGATCATAATCAATGCGCGCATAGTGGCCGGTAGCAAGCAGGTCAATACCCAATCCGCGTGCTTTGCGCAGTAAAAAAGCAAACTTCACAGTTCGATTGCATTCAATGCAGGGGTTAGGGGTTCGACCACAGCTATATTCATTGGTGAAGTTACAAACAATGTTCTTATAGAATTCAGTCTTCATATCAAAAACATAGTGGGGAATACCGAGCATTTCCGCAACAAGACGGGCATCAGCTACAGCATCGTAAGAACAGCAGCCCTTCGCTTCTTCCCCGGCCTGCGCTTCAGCATGAGGGTCAACCCATAAACGCAGGGTGACACCGATAACATCATAACCGGAATCTTTCAGCAGCATGGCCGCAACAGAGCTGTCTACCCCACCGCTCATCGCCACCATTACCTTTCTGCGTTCAACTTGACCAGTCAAAATTACTCACTTCCTCCAGATATCGCAGCACCTATAAGGCTCTTGAAATAAAGAATTTCTGCATAACCAGATAGATTCCTGCCTGAACATGCCTGCATCTCTAAAGCAGCGCTTTCGTTTCCAGGCATTTTAAGATATCATGTAATGAAGTTAAACCGACAATCACAAGAGGTGCAGCATTGATCAACCCTACCGTTCAAAGCCTGCTGGAAGGCGCAGGCGTAGTCCTTTCAATATTTCTGATCATCTACTTAATACGCCAGGGATGGAAAATGTACACAGTTTTACTGCTGGCCACCGCTACCCTGGCCCTGACCAACGGTGAAGGGCTAAGCGCTAACTTAAACCTGCTCTACTATTCGATTACCAGCTACACTGCCTATTACCTGGTCTTAATGGTAGTTGCCATTACCCTGCTTGGCAATCTTCACCAGAAGATCGGGGCCATGGAACAGCTGGTCGACAACCTGCGTCTTTTAATTCGTGACCCCAGGGCCCTGCTGATGATCTTTCCGGCTGCTATTTCACTTTTTTCCACGGTGCCGGGTGGCGCCATAATTTCGGCGCCCATGGTTGCAGAAACCGGACGTGAGCTAAAGATGGCACCGGTTGAATTGGCCATGTCTAACATGGTTTACCGCCACCTGGTAGTGCTGATAACCCCCTACACCGCGAGCATTGTTCTGGCATCAGGTATAACCGGTATCAGCATAGCCGGTTACTTAAGCTTTACGGTACCGGTAGTGCTCATTGTTTTCGCCATTGCCACAGCCCTGCTATTGATCCGCTATCCGAAAAGCGATCGAAAACCGCAACCCCGGGAAGATAAAAAAGCAAGAGGCCGCGCGCTGCTCAAAGTTCTTATCGCGACGCTGCCTTATGTTGCAACGATCATTCTTGGTCTGGCCTTCGGGCTCTTCTTTCCCCTGGCCCTGCTCGTGGGAATCGTGATCTGCTTTTTTATCAACCTGCCCCGGAACGATATCTTAAGAGCACTAGTTAAGCGGGTAATTATCTTCGTGCAAGGGTTCAACTGGCCGATTGCGCTTTCAACCCTGATCATAGTCATATACAAAGATTTCATGCTGGAAGCCGAATCATTTCAACAGGTCGTTAATTACCTGATTACCCACGGTCTGCCCCTGATGCTGTTAATTGTTGCCCTGCCCTTTATCACCGGATTCATCACCGGAAATACCACAGCTTCACTGGGCATTGCCTTGCCTGTGCTGATGCCATTTCTATCCCCCGAAATGCTCTCAGTGCGTTATTTCGGCCTGATCTATGTCAGCGCCTATGCCGGTTACTTAGGCTCACCGGTCCACTTATGCACCTACCTGACCAACGAATACTTTAAAACTCCTATGTATGCCCTAATCAAACAGGTGAATGTTTACGGCTTAATATTGCTGGTCGTCGGGCTAACCCTATCCCTTTTCTATTAGCTTCACCACCTGCTAACCTTAAGAACAAACACTTTTCAGGAAAATTCTTGTTGAACGGAGAATATTTAAAAATGTGGCTTAGACGACTCAAATATATCCTGCTGCTCATCGCTTTTGTTGCCCTCTTAGGTGGGCTGAACAGCTGTTTTCTCTTAGTGGACGAAGCACCCACTATAGAAGGTTTCACCAGGGTTAAGATAACAAAGGTGATTGATGGTGACACCGCGTATGCACTGATGCCGGACGGGAGCGAAGAAAAATTACGCTTCATCGGTGTTAACAGCCCGGAAATAGACCATCCTACAAAAGGCCTGGAACCATACGGCCCGGAGGCTGAAACTTTCACCCGCTCACAGCTGGAAGGCAAAAATATCTGGCTTGAATTTGATGCTGGCGAAAGGGATCAATACGGACGTATGCTGGCCTATTTATGGCTCGAGATTCCTGGGGAATTCAGCGATCAGGAAATCAGGGTTAAAATGTTTAATGCCCGCCTGCTGCTCGAAGGTTATGCTGTGCAGG
>CAYWDA010000185.1:0-3086 GCA_964456945.1 uncultured Syntrophomonadaceae bacterium | reverse complement strand
CCCCCATACTTACGAACCGACCGTAGAGCAGGCCAGACTGGTCAGCGAAGCTCAGCTTTTTATCTATTGCGGTGCCGGCCTTGATGACTGGGCAGTCGGACTGGCGGAAGCGGCCGGGCCTGACTTAATCTTGCTCGATCTTTCAACTAAAGTTCAGCTGCTTGACTCAGCCTTATACAACCGCCCTGATGAAAGCGAGCACCATGAAGAGAATGAGCATCATGAGGATGCTGATGATCATGAACATGATCATGGACCGGCTGATCCTCATTACTGGCTTGATCCGCTTATTGTCAGAGATAGTATCATTCCGGCTATTCATGAAGAGTTGTTGCAGCTTAACCCCACCGATGAAGAATATTTCAATAATAACCTTGAGCAGTATCGTAATGAATTGACCCTGCTGCATGAAGAAATTGCTTCTGCCGCCCTCGTCTTCAGGCGCGACAATTTTATTGCCTTTCACTCGGCGTGGCAGTATTTTGCCCGGCGCTACAACTTGCGTGAAGTGGCGGTCATTGCCGATTTTCCAGGCCAGGAACCGTCGGCTGGTTGGCTTGTTGAACTGGTTGAGTTAATTCAGCGGGAAGATGTGGCGGCAATTTTTGCCGAGCCCCAGTTTTCGGCAGCCCTGGCTGAAAGTATTGCCAGGGATAGCGGCGTTCCTGTTGTTGTTGTCGATCCTTTGGGAGGCGATGACCTGCCGGGTCGGGAATCATATTTAAAGATGATGCGTTTTAACCTTGATCTGTTTCGTTCAGCAATGGAATAAAAGCCTGGGGGCTGGGATAATTGGCAGATATTATCAGAGCGGATAATTTAAGTGTAATTCTGGGTCAGCGGTCTGTTCTCGAGGAAATTACTTTTTCTGCTCGCTGCGGCGAACTGACCGGCATAATCGGACCGAATGGAGCCGGTAAGACCACCCTTCTACGGGCTATTCTTGGTTTAGTGCCAATTCGGGATGGAAATCTTACTGTCCTCGGCATCAGCCATCCCAGGTTAAAAGAAGTTCGCCCACAGATCGGTTATATGCCTCAACGGCAGTCTTTTGAGCGCCGGTTTCCACTTTCAGCGGCCGATGTTGTAGCGACAGGGCTGCTTTCACAGCAGACCCTGCTGCGACGGGTAACTGACAGAATGATAAAGATAAATGATGCGCTTCAAGCTGTCGGCATGGAAGCTTTCGGCCACAGGTCTTTTCAGGATCTATCGGGAGGTGAACAGCAGCGTATTTTGCTGGCCCGCTCTCTGGTGCGAAAGCCTAAGCTATTGCTGCTAGATGAGCCGAATTCTGGTCTGGATTTCCCTGCTCAACAGGGATTTATTGAACTCTTGCGGCGGCTGAAGGAAAGCAGTGGTCTAACCATCGTCCTTGTTTCGCATGACCTGGTATCTGTAGCTGCAGCAGCCGATCAATTGGTTTGTATCAACCGGACCATGCATATTCATGGAAACCCTGCCGAGGTTTTACATAGTCCTCATCTTGATGATGCTTATCGCTGCCAGTTTGATTTTTTGAGCAGCACGAGCGGTAAAGTGGGGTGCTGGCATTGAGCTCTATGCTCGCTTATGGGTTCATGCAAAAAGCCCTGCTTGCCGCATTACTGGTTGGAACACTCTGCTCAATCGTCTCATTTTTTGTCGTTTTAAAGCGTTTATCTTTTTTAGGGGCCGGTATATCGCATACTGCTTTAGGCGGGATTGCACTCGGCCTGGTTACCGGTATAGATCCTGTCCTGACCGGTTCTGTATTTGCGGTTGGAACGGCCATGAGTACCGGTTATATAAGCCGGATCGGCAAAATAAGCGAGGATACGGTTATCGGTATATTTTATGCTGCGGGCATGGCTTTAGGTATTGCTTTGATCAGCGGTTTCAAAGGTTATTACCCGGAGCTTTTTGCATTGCTGTTCGGCAATATGCTTGCCGTTTCTTCCCGGGATCTTTGGCTGATGGGCTTAGTACTAGCCCTGGTGTTGCTTTTTGTCGGCCTATTTTTTAAAGAGCTTTTGGCAATCTGTTTTGATGAAGAGATGGCTGAAGCTGCCGGCTTGCCTGTCGTGCCTCTTTACATGGGGTTACTGGCGGCAATTGGCCTGACCGTGATGGTTTCAATTCAGCTGGTCGGAGTAGTCTTAGTAGCGGCATTGATCGTTATTCCGGGGGCAACAGCATACCGCCTCAGCAGCAACTATAGAATTATGCTTGGCCTGGCTTTGCTGACGGGGCTTACAGGATGTTTTGGTGGCTTGATCGTATCTTACTACTACCCGGTGCCGCCCGGTGCGGCAATTGTTCTTATTCTGGCCTTATTTTTTGCTCTGGCCCTTATCTACAAACCGCTGGTGGGAAAATACCGTCGAAATGCCTGAATACATTTGCAAAAATATTATGCCGGGAGCGATAGATAATGGATAAAGCTAATCTTGAGTTTGTAAAAAGAAAACTGCGCAGTGAAGGATTTAAACTTACAATGCCGCGCCTGGCGATTATTGAATACCTGATTAGCGTAAGCTCTCATCCCGATGTTCAGCAGATTTATGATGGCATACGGACAGAACACCCGGGTATTGGGATAGCTACAATCTATCGCACAGTGGACCTGCTTGAGAGAATCGGGCTGCTCAGAACTCTAAAACTGGAAAGCGGCCACCTGCGTTATGAGATAATCTGGCCCGGTGATCACCATCATCATCTGGTCTGTACCGGCTGCGGGCAGGTAAGCGAATTTGGCGACTGTAATTTCCAGATGATTACCGAAGCGATCGAGAAAAAAACCCGCTTTAAAATTCGCGGGCATAATCTGGAAGCTTATGGCCTTTGCCCCCGCTGTTATGCGCTTACGGGGTAAGAAGGTTTATTCGACCGAAATAATATAGTAGTAGATTTGCTGACCGCCGTAATGAAGTTCAATTTCCAGATCGGGGAAAAGCTCTTCGATAGTCGCTACCAGCTCCTCTGCCTGATTCCGCTCCACATCCTGCCCGTAAAAGAGAGTAATCAGATCATTGTTCGGGGCGGCAATTGTTTTGACGAGATCAATTGCTGTCTGGTGTAATGATTCCCCTGAGCCAAGGATTTCG
>CAYWDA010000184.1:0-2183 GCA_964456945.1 uncultured Syntrophomonadaceae bacterium | reverse complement strand
CATTAAGCCAAGTTTATCCAGAGCCTTTTCTATGCCGATCAGTTCACCCAGAGCCCCGCCAATGACAAGGCTTATAATAAAGAGAACCGGTTCACTATCAGGATCGAGCAGTCCTCCGATTGTTACGGTCGCCCCAACGAAAAGAACAGATAGCCCAATGGCCTGCATAATAATTGTTTTATACTTATCGTGAAGACCTTTCTGAACCAGTAAGCCCAATAAACAGCCAATGATGATCGTTACTGTATTTACGTAGTTTCCTAACATCTAGCACCTCGTCTTCTGATAGCTTCTACTATTATATATGGCAGTTTAACATAATTATGAGCAATTTATAAGTGATATTAATAAGCCAGATTGCTGAAGAAGGAAAGACACTGACGGTGGGATTCTGGAAGCTTTCTAAAATAAGGTCTGCTGTTTTTCTTTATCGCCGGCAAAAGACACCTTCTGCATTATCTGGCTGGTATTATCTTCGCTAATCTCTTGATCCTCAAAATAATCGGCACGGTAGTGATTGCTACCTAATTTTTCGACCTTTTTTAGAAAGGGTAGCCTGAGTTCTCTTTCCTGTCCGGTCATTACCGGAAAATTAAAGTAGCGATTAAAATGTTTCAGTTCCCCCTTATCCATACTGTATCTTTCAACAAAGTCTTTGTGGCTGTTTATTCTTTCCGTATTAAGCGAAGTTAATGAAAGCCCTTCAGTTTCAATTCTCGTGTTTACTGCACCAGAGAAACGGGTGTCAATTTCACAACCAATACTATGGCGTCCGGCAGCCAGCGCTGCCAGGGTGGTTGTGGCTATGCCCAAAAAGGGATCAAGCACAGTATCACCGATTAGAGAGTACATGTTGATCAGGCGGAAAGGAAGCTCCAGGGGGTATGCAGCGCTTCTGCCGCGCATCCCGGGGCTTTTTAGATCCTGCCTGACACCCTTAAAATCCCAGAGGTCAGAAAACCAGGCATTGCGTTCTTCCCAGAAGTAGCTACTGCGCAGCCTCTTTGCTTTTTCCGCGGCGGTTAAAAACTTTCTTTTGCCACCCTTGCGCAGAATGAGGATATATTCATGTTCAAGGGTTACATAGGCGCCACCGGGCAGCATTCCTGAACCCATAAATTTATTTGGCGCATTGGTTTGTTTGCGCCATAGAATCATTGGCAAATTATTAAAGCCTAACTCAAAGCACTTTTGCTGAATACGGGAATGATTAGCATAAAGCTGAAAACAGCCGCCAATAGTGCGGGTTGCATCACCGATATTGATACAGGCGACAGCGCCATCTTTCATCACCCGGTAAAGTTCCTGCCAGACCCGGTCAAGCTGGCCATGCATCGCCTCAAAGGCCCCTTTGCCGTCACCGCAGTTCAGCAATGTGCCGACGGCAGGGGCCATCTCAGTAAAAACCACATCCCACATTTCGATCATCGGGTATGGCGGCGAGGTAATAACAAGATCGATGCTCTGATCTGCCAGCGAATCTAAAACTCTCGCATCCTGAAAAAAAATCCGGTGTTCTGTATGCAAGCGGCTGTGAGCTCCTTTTTCGGATTGAGTTAAGAGCAGGCAATAGCATCTATTTCAATATCAACGTCTTTTGGCAGCCTGGAAATTTCTACACAAACCCTGGCCGGATAAGCACCGCTAAAAAACGAAGCATAGACTTCATTGACTTTGGTGAAATCGTTCATATCTTTCAGGTAAATAGTTGTCTTCACGATATCGTCCGGTTTTAACTTTGCTTCGGCGAGTATGGCCAGGACATTTTTCATGCACTGTGCCGCCTGTGCCTCAATACCGCTGGTGACCATCTCACCGGCAACAGTATCAAAAGGCAGCTGGCCTGAAACAAAAACCATATTACCGGCCTTTACCGCCTGGTTGTAGGGTCCAACTGCAGCCGGTGCATTACTAGTTTTAATATACTCTAAACCCATCTTTAAAAACCTCCATTCATTATGGTCAGCGCAAAACCGCCGAAATCATTTGCCTTTCTTGCTAAGTAAACTATTTACCAGGTTAGCCGGAAAAGAGCCCTGTGCAAAAAGTATGCGCATTCCCAGCACTGCCCCGCACAAACCCAAGCCAAAATAGAGAACATGCAAAAAATCAACCGTATTGATAATCAGGCACTGAACTACAATCCAGATCATTAAAGCCCAGGAAAAGATCGAAGTGATATA
>CAYWDA010000183.1:0-3233 GCA_964456945.1 uncultured Syntrophomonadaceae bacterium | reverse complement strand
ATAGACTTTGCCCTTATCATTTAACCACATCCACTGGCCGTCTTTTTTCTTAAATCTGTATTCAACATCGATATTTGCTGATTTGCCGTTTAAGTGATTCTCAATTGCTTTCTGCGCTAAAGGCAAATCTTCTTCGTGCACCCGCTCCTCCCAGGCAGCAGAATCCTGAGGGAAATCACCGGGCTGGTAGCCGGCCATCGTATAGTAGCGGTCGTCATAATAGGTTTCATTGGAGATTAGATTTACATCCCAGATGCCCTCATTTTTAACGGCCATCGCTAAATCCAGGCGTTCTTCACTCACCCGCAGGGCTTCTTCGGCTTCTACAAGGTCAGCGTTTTTCTTTTCAATTTCGTCCAGGTAGTGCTTTTGCTGCTCAGTTAAACAGGCCTCTTTTACTGACAAGGCAGCTTGACCGGCCAGGGCTTGGCAAATGGCAATCTCATCTTCAGTAAAATCATGCAACACCTTATTGCTGGCCACGATTAGAACGCCAATAGCTTCAGCCTGGTAAACCAATGGCACGAAGAGCTGTGAGCGCAGGTCACGGCTTTCGCTTACTTCTTTTTCTGCTGCCGTCAGCTCTGCTAATCTGCTGTCTGCCATAACTACCGGTTGCTTATTAACCAGTGTTCTTTGGACATGCGAGTGTTCTGTTAGCGGCGCATTTCGCAGGTGTTCGGGAAAATCTGCCGGTAGCGGGGGATAGGTGGCTTCAAGCTTAAGGGTGCTGCTGTCAAGCAGGTAGATGGCGGCTGAACCCAAACCGGTCAGTTCAGAAATGCCATCGACTATAATCTGGCTCAGTGGGCGGACTGCTTTTTTTGCGGCCATGGCTTTACTTATATCTAACAATAGCTTTAATTTGTTATTTTGGTAAAGCAGCGCCTGTTCGATCTTTTTAGCCCCAGTTATGTCGTGGAAAACCGTGGCAAAATAGCCCGGCTTATCGCTGTAGGCACTCACTTCATACCAGCGCCCGAGTGGCTCGGAGAAGTTTACGAAGCGGGTCGGTTCACCGCTTAAAGCGACCCGGCCATAAACAGCGATCCAGTCGAACGCACCTTTTTCAATGCCCGGCAATACCTCTGTGACCTTTTTACCGATTACCTTTTCCCTCGCCAGTCCGGTCATTTCTTCAAAAGCTCTATTTATTTCCAGAAAGACATAGTCTACCGGTTTGCCATCTTCAGCGGTAACGATCTGATGGTAGGCAAAAGCATCGAGCATATTTACGATCAACTGGCGGTGTTTATCAGCATCTTTGGTCACGAGAAATCACTTCCTCAGGTAACAAGTCTTAGTAGCGACCATACGCCGGCTAAAATAACACATATTTTTACCTATTATCTATTATTTCTATTCCGCAGATAAGTATCCCTTTTTTCGGAATATTTTTTAAAAAAGTGGCTTTTATGGTTCATTTAAAGGCCCCTACTGCGGGCAAAGTTACACCCCCGGATCTATCGTCGCCAGTGCGCCCCCTCGCCTAACCAGGCGACCGTAGAGCGATTTTCCGCCCGGAGGCAAGAGTGTTAATTGCAGCAAGACACTGTACCGGGTTCCTTGTCTTGCATTTTCCTTGCTGCGTAGAGGTTAATCAATTTATTGATAAGATCTATTTAAGGCAGGGTAAAGTAGAAGGTAGCCCCTTTACCCACTTCGCTCTCCGCCCAGATCTTACCGCCGTGGCGGTTGATGATCCGCTGCACCGTGGCCAGGCCGATGCCGGTGCCGGGAAACTCGTCTACTCCGTGCAGGCGCTGGAAGGTGCCGAAGAGCTTGTCGGCGTAGGCCATGTTGAAGCCGACGCCATTGTCGCGCACGAAGAAGACCTCTTCTCCGTCTATTATTGTGCGGCCCACTTCAATTTTAGCCTGTGCCTCTTTTGAGCTGAACTTCCAGGCATTTTCGAGCAGGTTTTGCAGTGCTGCGTGCAGCAGGGCCCGGTCGCCCCGGGCAGGCATCACTGCTGTTATCTTAACCTCAACCCGGCGTTCCGGCTCTATTTCCTGCAGTAACTGGATGCGTTCTTCGGCCAGGCGGCTGAGATCTACCTCCTGCGGGTTAACTTCGGCGCGGGTAATGCGGGAAAGCTTGAGCAGGTCATTGATCAGATCGCTCATGTAGAGGGCGGCGTTGCGGATGCGGCTTAGGTAGTGCCGGCCCTGTTCATCCAACCGATCACCGTAATTCTCATTCAGGTTGGCGCTGAATGCGTCAAGGGCACGCAGGGGGGCGCGTAAGTCGTGCGAAATGGAATAGGCGAAGGAGGCCAACTCTTTGTTGAGCGCTTCTAATTCAACAGTGCGTTTTTTGACGCGCTGTTCGAGTTCTTCATTCAGGGTGCGGATCTCTTCTTCGGCCAGCTTGCGGTCGGTGCTGTCGCGGGCTACACCTTGAAAGCCGATCAGATTCCCTGCATCATCTCTTAAAGCGGATATATGCATATCTACCCAAACGGTTTTACCATCAGCCTTGTAGTGTTCAACTTCAAATTTTCTGGTCCTGTTTTTATCTACTGAAGGATCATTTTCCTTTTCCATCTCTTCCTGGAAAATTGCAATGATCTGTTCCAGCGATTGAGGAGTATATTTTTGCTCCAAGCTTTTTTTCAAGTGCTCCTCTACACTTTCACCAAGCATTCTTTCTATCGAAGGGCTAACATAGGTTAAGTTTAAGTTCATATCTGCGATCCATATTACATCGGATGTATTATCAGCAATTCGCCTGTATTTCTTTTCGCTTTCCTGCAGCGCTTGTTCGGCCTGCTTCTGCTTGGTAACATCCCGCGTTACTGCCAGAAGCGATTCTACATGTCCCGCACTGCTGAACTCCGGCACCACCCGGGTTGAGAAACACTTTTCTTCTCCGTGCAGCTGGAAAAGCAGTTCCACATGTTGTTCCTTTCCGGTCTCCAGGCACCTTTTCAGGGCGTCGTTCATCGCTTTGAGGTTGCTGCCATTCTCTTCTCCCTTTTCCCCGGCTAGGTCAGCAAAAGTTATGCCCAGGAGGGTTTCTGCAGGAACTCCAAAATAATCTTCCACCGCCTTATTGCAGTAAATGTGTTCTAAATCAGGATTGAAGCGAACGATCATGTCAGGGGCGTTTCCTGCCAGGCTTTGGATATCTCGCTCTGCTTGCTTTTGAATGGTAATATCCCTGACCCACTCCACAA
Source organism: uncultured Syntrophomonadaceae bacterium (assembly GCA_964456945.1). Classification (GTDB taxonomy): domain Bacteria; phylum Bacillota; class Dethiobacteria; order DTU022; family DTU022; genus CAYWDA01. Next base: position 55 of record CAYWDA010000183.1, on the reverse strand, counting down.
TTAGCTCAACAGAACCGTCTGCCCCCAGAATGGGGATGACGTGCAGGTCAATCCA
>CAYWDA010000182.1:0-2840 GCA_964456945.1 uncultured Syntrophomonadaceae bacterium | reverse complement strand
GCCTTGCCAAGGCGAGGGTCGCGAGTTCGAATCTCGTCTTCCGCTCCATTTTTTTGGCGACATAGCCAAGTGGTAAGGCAGAGGACTGCAAATCCTTCACCCCCGGTTCAAATCCGGGTGTCGCCTCCAATTTTCGCCGGAGTGGCGGAACAGGCAGACGCAAGGGACTTAAAATCCCTCGGCCATACATGGTCGTACCGGTTCGATTCCGGTCTCCGGCACCAGAATAAGATTATTTTTAGGATTTCTAAAATTTAAAGAGCCACCGCTGAGGTGGCTCTTTACTTAATCACATTAAGCAGCAGCACTTAATTTATTGTACTAATAGACGATTGTACTATAGACACAATTTATATTTACCGAACTGTACTATTTAATATATATTAGTAGTAGTTAAGTAATGAAGGATTTTTTGTTGTCTAAAATTTTTCCGGATTATGGAAAGGGGAGCATTGAGGTGGTCATTATGAATTTGTATGTTCCTACGACTGTGATAGTTTTAATTGTGGCCATATTCCTATTCAGCTGTGGCTTTGTAGCCGGGTATTGTTTCGGTTCAATAGCCTATGTGCCTCGCAGTGCAAAGCGAAGAAGTCAGAAAGCATAAGGTTTACTTTTATTATTCTACTAAACATCTGGAAATGACCTTTAATTTCTTCAATTGAATCTTAAAAAAATTACCGGCACTGTGTGCCGGTAATAACCCAACCTAACATTCGCTAAACCCGCAAGCCTCACACTTCAGGCAGCCTTCGGCTCTAATCAGGGCGCAGGTGCCGCAGTCGGGACATAGCTCCAGAGAACTTCCGCTAGCCGGGTTGATAGTGCCTGATTCAATCTGAGCCAACTGACGCAGTGCCTGTCCGACTGCATCAGGTACACTCATGATCCGGTTTGGTCCGAAACCTACTGAGCGGGCACCGCCTATTCCTTCTAACTGCGTTACTATTTCGTCAATGCTAACCCCGCAGCGCAGTGCCAGTGATATAAGGCGGGCAATTGCTTCAGTAAAAGCGACAACGTCGCTGCCGGCTTTGCCAATTTGGGCAAAAAGTTCGAAGGGCTTGCCGTTGGCAGCATTCACAGTAACGAATAAATTACCTAAAGCCGTTCTGATGCTGGTCGTGTGACCGCTTAAAGTTTTAGGCCTTTTGGTCGGTTTCAAAGTTTCATCCACACTGCCGTCGCCTACATTAAGAACCTGCTTGGTTCGGGAACTGTCACGGTAGATAGTGATGCCCTTGCATCCTGCCTCCCAGGCGGTAATGTAAGCGTATTTAACATCTTCAATAGTAGCATCTTGTTTAAGGTTGATAGTTTTGCTAACTGCATTATCGGTATATTTCTGAAAAGCAGCCTGATGCCTGACATGCCAACTGTAATCAATTTCCATAGCTGTTTTGAAAAGTTTTTTATAGTTTTCAGGCACTGCCGTCTCTGCTGATATTTTACCACTGCGGGCGATCTCTTCGATCAGTTCATCGCTGTAAAAGCCTTCCCGCTTGGCTATCTCCAGAAAAAGTGGGTTAACCTCCGGCAGATCAATACCGCCTAAAATATTTTTACGAATGAAAGCAATACTGAAGTAAGGCTCAATGCCGCTGCTTGCACTGGCAAGGATAGAAATTGTGCCGGTCGGGGCAATAGTCGTCCTGGTTGCATTGCGAACGCGATCTTCCGGGTTGCCGTTATCGTAAATGCTGCCGCTAAAGTTTGGGAAGACATCTCGTTCTTCAGCCAGAGTTACAGAAACCTTTTTTGCCTCCGTATTGATGAAATCCATTACTTTGGCAGCGGTGTCGATTGCTTCTTCGCTATCGTAAGCTATGCCCAGTCTGACAAGCATGTCGTGCCATCCCATGATGCCCAGGCCAATTTTCCGGTTGCCTTCCCTATGCATGGCCGCAATTTCTGGAATAACATAGTTGCTGGCGTCAATCACGTTATCAAGGAAACGCACTACGGTTTTTACCACTGAGCGCAGTTTGTCCCAGTCAACTGATCCGCCAGTGGTGACGAATTTACCCAGGTTGATCGACCCAAGGCAGCAGGCCTCGTAAGGTAAAAGTGGTTGTTCGCCGCAGTTATGTACCACTAACCCGTTAGCATCGAAGGCATTGATGCCGGGAACCTGAACGTCATACACTGCTTCCTGTCCGGCCGGTCTTACTGATTCAACTGTGGCTAAAAAACGCTCTCTGTTAAGGTTACGGCAGTATGCAGCAAGGGTATCTTTCAATTTATTAGCTTTCGACTGGTCGCTGAAACCGACCTTCTCTGCATAAACAGCTAGATTGTCCCCGGCTATTACCAGTTCATGCTGCGGCTTGGTTTCATAAAGAGCGCTGCCCTGATTGCCGTCAGGTAATTCGGTTAATCGGTGCATACGTCTGTTCTTATAGATCTTAGAGGCGATACCGAAACGGGCCAGCATTCTCTGCGCAGCTTCAAGTCGCTCCAGGTTGCTCTGGGCCAGGCGAATTGAGATGCCTTTCTGCTGGTTGCCTTGCAGCGATCCGTCGGCATCAAAGAAGCCTTTCAGAAAGCCACTCTGAAAACCTGACGAAGTATGTGTTTCCAGATAAGGGGTGATAGCCTTGTTTCCCGGGGTCATGCCCAAAGCCAAAGCTATTTCTTTGATTGCGGACAGGCTCATTCTATATTCGTTACGTCCTGCTACCGCAGCGCTCATAATTCCATCATCTGCCTGGTCGGGCCAGGCGGAAAGCAGGGCTTTGTCCTGTTTTAAGGTGCCATCGCCGACCAGCAGGCCGATCAGGTAGCCCTCTTTTTCTCCATAAAGACCCGACCAGCCGGAAAATTCACGGTGGTCGTGCAAA
>CAYWDA010000181.1:0-8618 GCA_964456945.1 uncultured Syntrophomonadaceae bacterium | reverse complement strand
CCCGGAAAGAGCAAGGTTTTCTACCTGACCCTCTATTTCCTTAAGGTTGCTGTAGCCTCTTCCCAAAAACGCGCCGTATCCATTTTTTGGGCGCACAGCCTCGCCGGTTGCAATAACCTGCAGACCACATTCTGTTTCGCCATTAAATAACTTTTTCGCCTTCAGGTTTATCCCCGCAAGATCGCCGCCATCACGGATATGAGCTACCCCGGCCTGCAAATATTGTTCTTTTGCTTTTTCCAGCCGCGGAAGCATGGTCTGCCAGTCATCCCAGAGCATTCGCGACCGCTTAAAATCTTCACCATCCAGGGCCAGGTGGGTATGAGCGTCAATCAGTGAGGGCAGCAGCGTAGTGCCTTCTGTGAGAGGAATAAAGTTAGCGTGCGTCTTTACCGCCATAGGAATTAGATCTGCGGGTATGGTTTGGCGGGAATTGATTCTGCTGCCAGTTATATGGAGCAGCAGGTTCCGCTCTGCAGCAAGTTCAGGTCCCGTTAAAGCAAGAGGCGTCCATATGTAGTAATCTCTATCCGGCTTAATATAGAATGCTTGCATTGTTGACTATTCTTCGCCCCTACCAACCAGCAGGTAGATAACCGAGCCGAAGATAATGACAGCAATAATAACGATCCACCCAGCTTTAGAAAGATATTTAACATTTTCTCTCTTCAGTAAATCGACTAATGCCCAGGAAAGCAGGCCCAGGTTAAGCGCAAAGATAAGGACGATGATCACTATCAATACTCCCGACAATGACAATTATATATAGTCTCCTTTCACTGCCATTCTGGCAGGCCACTCATTTACTTACGCCCCAAGGGTAACCTATTCAACAAAACGTTTTAAATAACCTGCAGTCGGCAAATTATATGAATCTGCCGCCTGCACTAAACCAAAGATTTAGCTGCTATTTAGTCACCTGGTATTTAAACCCTTTCACCAGGTTTACGGCTGAATCGACAAGCAACGCTACTGCTACAGCAATTGTAAGGCCGCTAATTAACCTGCCCCACAGGTAAGCGGGGTCTGCACCCTCAGGAACCAGGCCCGCATCAAACCAAAAAGCGGTAAATGCTTCGCTAAAAAGCCCCTCGCCGTTGATAAACAAGAAGAATAAGCCGAAAGAAGCAAGGTTGAAAACCATGTTGGCAACAGCAAGCCCAACGGTCCATTTTCTAATCATTAGTTTGATTAACTCTTTAACAATGCCAATAGCGAGCATTATATTTAACAGCGGCAGCAGTGAACGGAATATTTCTTGATTGAAAATAGGAATTACTGTTCTCGCTGCATTGTCACTTATAAAATAGATGGCAATCAAATGATCAAACATGTTAAAGAGAATCAGCGCCAGTATGGCAAATACTATACCGATAATCGCCTCAATTGGCTTAATTTCAGCCTCTTTTACCGGCAGCATGGGCAATTCAGCGGGGGTCCACTCAGTATCTTTGAACTCTTTGCCAATAGCAAAATTATAGTATTCAAAGATAGCAAAGACAACCGTAACCCAGGCAAACGCCTGGAAGAGGGCATTTATAAGAGAGCCAAAATAGTTGCCAACTACCTCTGTAAAACTGGCAGGTGGGTCGAATATGGTGGCAATAGTCAGCGCCAGGGTGATACCAAAAGCAACCGCAGCGAGAACTATTTTTAAAACAAACATATAAGTGTCGTAATTTTCAGGGCCAATCAGGTATTGCTTCTTCTCCCGGTATTGATCTGCCAGTTCATTCGGATCACCAAGTTCAATTAAAATAGCTTCCATATCGGCGGAAGATACTTCATTTTCGCCAACCCGATCGGCAAGCATATCCCCAATCAAACTGCGCAGCTCTTTTTCAATATCGCTACGTTGCTTCTCGGGAAGTTTTTTTGTTACTGCATAAATGTACCTTTCTAATTTTTCCATGGTCAGACACTCCTCTCAATAATCAATCATGTCGGCCATACGGCCGGTCATATTCCGCCACTCATTGCACAGAGCTTCATAAATAATCAGCCCTTCAGGGCTAAGGTGGTAGTACTTCCGCGGACGGCTTTCGTTTGTGTCCCAGCTGCTCTCCAGCAAACCCTGCTTCTCCAGCCTTCTCAGCAGGGGATAGAGCGTGCCCGGTTCAACACTGAAACCTTTCTCTTCCAAGACCTGCACCAGGGAGTAACCATATTGCGGTTCAGTCAACTGGCTTAAAACGCCAATCACTACTGCACCCCGGCGAAGCTCCATGATCATACCGTTAACAAGCTCTTCCCTTTTGCCCAAAATATCACCTCCATCGATATTATACTGTGTGCAACATACTATTGTCAACAATACATTATAATTATTTTTGCAGCATGTAAAATGTTTGACTTTTGCATAAAATGGTGTCATAATATGGTTATCAATATCCGTTAAGGGCAAAGCCGCTGAAAAGCGGTGACGCAAAGCTAAAGGGGCTAAGGCATTATTGATGCTAACGCCAGCCAGTTGCCGGTTCATATCAAGACAGAACCGGACCCGTCTGGATCAAGCAGACGGTTTTTTTGGCACTATTTTTACGGACTGATTCTGGGACAACATAGAGGTGCATCATGAGAAAATACTCAATCTTAATGAGTTTAGTGACTGTTTTACTGGTCATTGCGTTCACCCTGGGCATTAGGGCCGGGGATGCACAGGCTATAATGCTTAAAATTAGCCTTGACGATCTGACCACTGAGGCTGATTCGATTGTCATTGGAACCGTTGAAAAGTCTGTCAGCAACTGGAATGAAGATCGCTCCGCTATTTACACTACCGTAACGGTTTCAGTGGAAGACGACATAAAGGGCGAATACAGTCAAAACAGCGTTACAATAATCGTTCCCGGAGGGGAAGTTGATGGCATAACTCAGACTGTATCCGATACTCCCTCCTTTGAAACCGGCGAGCAGGCATTTTTCTTTTTAAGCGATTTTCCGCAGACAGTGTTACCGCGCAGGCAATTTTCCCCTAAATTTTATGAATTACAAGGTAACTTTCAAGGCAAACTGCTTATTGAAGATGATGCTGTCGAAGGTTTGCCGCTCGCATTATTTGAAGAAGAACTGCAGTCAATTCTTGACGAGGGCGAAGCAAAATATTACTTTGAAACCAACCCCGATGAACCAACTTTAACCAGTTACAACCAGTTCGTTACCTTGCCTTTTCGCTGGCCAAGCAGTTCAATTCCTGTCAGCTACTGGGTCAATGCTTCGAGCGACCGCAATGCCCATGTGCAGGCAGCTGCAAATAGCTGGAGCAGCGCCGGGGCAAATTTTTCCTTAAACTACCGGGGCACTCATTCCCGCAGCGGCGGGGCATTTATGAATAACAAAAACGAAGTGATGTGGAACGACTTAAATACTAATACTGCCCTGGCAGTTGCCACTATCTGGACATCGAATAATACTATTCTTGAAGCAGATATGACCTTCAATACCCGCTTTAACTGGAGCACCGACGGCTGGTACGGTTATGACGTACAATCGGTGGCCCTTCACGAATTCGGGCACTGGGTGGGCCTTGACCATTCTCCGCTCTCTGAATCAATCATGTATTATGGCTATAAGGGAAGCCAGCGTTACCTGCATTCGTCCGACGTCGCCGGCATTCGTCATATATACAGCGCAACTACATCTACCATAACCAACGATAATTTCTCCAGCCGCATAGCAGTAAGCGGCACAAGCGGCCAAACCACCGGCAGCAATATTAACTGCACCAAGGAGCAGGGCGAGCCTAATCATGCCGGAAACAGCGGCGGTCAATCAGTATGGTGGGAATGGGTTGCTCCAGCATCAGGGCTGGTTGAAATCAGCACTGCCGGCAGTAATTTCGATACCTTGCTTGGAGTTTATAGCGGCACATCGGTATCCGGCTTGACTGCGGTCGCTTCTAATGATGACTATGGCATGACTTATCAAAGCAGGGTCAGTTTCAATGCTCAACAGGGAGTAAGCTACAAAATTGCTGTTGACGGCTGGGTCACTTCGGCCGGCAACGTCACTATAAGCTGGCTGTTAACACCTGACCCTTGCAGCATTTCGGCGCTAACCCAACCGACTGGTGCAGCAACCGGTTTGACAGGCGAGAGCTATACCTACAGCACCGGGGGAAGCGCCTGTTCAAACGGGCACCCCTTAGAATACCGCTTTGACTGGGGAGACGGAACTATCTCAGCGTGGAGCTCATCAAACCAGGCAGGGAAAACCTGGACCACCCCTGGCAGTTACCAGGTTAAAGCACAGGCCCGCTGCAGTGTTAACACCACCAGGGTATCAGCCTGGTCAACAGCACAATCTGTTGAAATTGCCAGCCCGCCCGTGATCTATAACCTGATTATCGAAGTCAGCGGAGAAGGCACAACCGATCCTCAGGTGGGCTCACATACCTGTGACGAGGGCGAATCTGTTGACCTGTCCGCCACTGCATCAGAGGGTTGGGTCTTTGATAAATGGATCATGGGCACAGCAGAATTTACTGATACAACAATTAAACACACTATGACCGATCACGCTACGGCCACTGCAGTATTTGTTGAAACTCAGGCAGAAGGTGACGAGGGCCAGAATAATAACCAGGACAACGATTATACAGAAGATACCGGAGATGGTTCCGGTTCTGATAATGGATCGGAAACAGATGAAATACCCCCGGTCTCTTACACCCTGACCGTGGCAGTAAACGGTTCTGGTGCAACCGACCCTGAGCCAGGCGATCACAACCACACTAACGGAACACCCGTTGCCCTTCAGGCAATACCCGCTGACAGTTGGGTCTTCGTAAAGTGGGTTGTAAATAATACTTCTGAATACGACACCGCCCTGCTAACCGTTACTATAGAGCAAAATACAACCGCTACAGCTGTATTCGAAGAGACACAGGCAGAGAGCGGGGGGAACCAGGATAACGATTCCACAGAGGATACCAGCGGTGTAGATACTGGATCAACACAAGAGACAGACGACAACACGGCTTCCCCTCCAACACATACGGATCCGTCTACGAACTCAAGCCCACCGGCCCCGGTTCAGTATGCCCTGACTATCGCTGTAAAAGGCGAGGGTTCGTCGAACCCCCTGCCGGGAGAGCACCGTTACGACAAAGATTACAGTTTAGTGCTTTCCGCCAAGCCGGCTGCCGGCTGGGGCTTCGAAAAATGGACAGTTGACGGGGTTGACCACCAGAGCAACAATATTAACCTGACCATGGATGCAGTTAAGATGGCAACAGCTCACTTTTTTAAGATTGAGATGGGTGATATTACCGGCAGCGGCACCATCAATGTGAAAGACGTAAACCTTGTTGCCCGCCATGCACTGGGAATATACTCATTAACCGGGGCACAACTTGAAAAAGCCGATGTTAATGGCGATGGAGTGGTAAACGTTTTAGATGTAGCTTTGATCATGCGCCACGCGCTGGGATTGATCGATTCTTTTCCGCAAAATTAAGCCGACCAGTTTTCATCTGCTTTTAACCTTTACTGCAGGTTTGATTCGTGGTCAAAAACCTTTCTGAACTGCGTTTCGTAAAGCTCTTTATAAACACCATTTAAAAGCAACAGTTCGTCGTGTTCACCCTGCTCAACAATGCTGCCATTCTTAAGGACTATAATTTTATTTGCCGCCAAAACAGTTGAAAGCCTGTGAGCGATAGTTATGCTCGTTCTGCCCTTCATCAAAACCTCCAGGGCCTCCTGGATTGAGCTCTCTGAGATTGAATCGAGCGAAGATGTAGCCTCATCGAGCACAATTATTTTGGGGTTTTTAAGAATAATCCGCGCAATCGACAAACGCTGTTTTTCTCCTCCGGAAAGCTTCATGCCGCGGTTGCCGACTACCGTATTATATCCAGCTGGTTGGTGTACGATGAAATCATGGATATTGGCTATTTGACAGGCCTTTTCGATTTCCTGATCAGAGGCATCTCCCTTCGCATAAAGAAGGTTTTCCTTAATAGTGCCATTGAACAGGTAAGTATCCTGGGTTACCAAACCGATATTTTCCCGCAGATAATAGAGATCAAAATCGCGAACATCTACACCGGCAATAGTTATACTACCGCTGTTGACATCATAAAGGCGTGGGATGAGATTAACAATCGAAGATTTACCGGAACCGGATTGACCGACAATCGCATACATAGATCCGTTCGGAACGGTAAAGGATATATTTTTTAAAAGATCCAGTTCAGAGCTATAAGAGAAATTCACCTCGTGAAAAACAATTTCTGCATTGCTGATATCTGGTTTAATGGCATTTGGTTTATTAACAAGGTCACTTTTGCGGTCAAAGTAGCTGAATATCCTGGAGAACAAAGCAAGTGATCGAGTAAAATCAACATTCAGATTGAGTAAAGTCTGCACCGGCCGGTAAAGCCGGTTAATAAGGGCAACCGTTGCGGTTATTGTGCCAATGGTCAGGTTGGTATCCAACCGTGAAATAATCAGGTAACCACCGGCAAAATAGACAAGCAGGGGGCCAATCTGGGTAAACATCCCCATCATAACCCGGAACCACTTGCCAGACCGCTGCTCCTTTAAAGCGATCTGCGTTAGCTGATCATTCACCTCTACAAAATGCGCATACTCTTTTTTTTCACGACCGAACAATTTCACCAGAAGCGACCCACTAACACTAAGCGATTCACTGATGATCTGGTTCATTTGATCACTTACTGCCTGGCTCTTAAGCAGCAGTTTAAATCTTGTCCGCCCCACTTCCCTGGTAGGGAAAATCATTAAAGGAATAACAACAATAGCAACCAGGGCAAGCTGCCAATTCATCGAAAAGATAGCCACCATTGTTGTAACAACGATTAAGGTATTACTGATAATACTGGTCAGTGTTCCGGATATTACAGCACTGACACCACCGATATCGTTGTTCATCCTGGTGACAATATCACCCTGTTTCTCAGTTGAAAAAAATGAATGCGGCATGTGCAGCAACTGTTCAAACATTTGATTTTTAAGATCAAAGATCACTTTTTGTGATACCCATGCACTAATGTAACTTTCCAGCACCCCGATAACCTGTGATATTGTAAGGGTGATAAGCGCAGCAGCCAGAAGCATGATTAATAGGCGCATGTCCTGACCAAGAAGAGCTTCGTCAACAATTCTTCCCGTAATGATGGAAGGGAATAATCCCACTACTGCAGACAGTAATATTGCTATAAAGATTAATATAAACTGAACCCAGTATGGTTTCAGATATGATGATATACGCATCAACAAATCTTTGGTTACCCTGGGTGAGCTTTTTTTCTCTTCATCGGTCAGAAAACCACGGGGCCCCGCCGGGCGACTACGCGGGTCAGCCACAACTTCACATCCAATCTTTTAGGCGTCATAATACCTTGTAGCTATTATGGCATCTAATCTATTAGGCTGCAAACAGGATGCAATATAAAGGCAGCGTCAAGCGATCCGCAAAAGCGGTTGACTAGCGCAACCCACCCGGTATATGCTTGAAGCTGTAAGCACAGCAAGCCTTAACTGTAAACGGTGATCGGGAGATGAAAAGATGAATACAATCAGAGAGCCTTTATTAATAAATAACATGAAACTGCGTAACAGGTTAGCAATGCCTGCCTTAACCACAAATTCTGCTACCGCGGGAGGAGAAATAACCGAAGAAGTTCTCGATTTTTACAGAGCCAGAGCAGGCACTGTCGGTTTGGTTATTGTTGAAGCGACGGCAATTCGCCCTGATGGCCGCCTGGTGCCAAATAGCCCCGGCCTGTGGGAAGATCACCATGTGGCGGGAATGTCACGCCTGGTTGAAACTATTAAATCCCAGGGAGCTTGCGCTGTAGTTCAACTAAACCATGCGGGAGCACGAGGTATAGCGCATAACGGACTGCTGGCCGGGGCTTCACCTTCAGGCTTTCAATTTCGCTCTGATCTAAGCCCACTCATCCTGACCGAAGCACAGATTGAAAAGCTGACAAGCGATTTCGCAGATGCAGCAGGTCGGGCGAAAGCTTCAGGGTTTGATGGCGTCGAAATTCACGGAGCCCACTTCTATCTGCTCAGCCAGTTTATCTCTCCCTACACCAACCAGAGAACAGACAGCTTTGGCGGTGACCTGAACCGCCGGGCCAGGTTTGCACTGAACGTTGTTAAAGCTGTTCGGGGAAAAATTGGCGCGGGCCGCAGTATTATCTTTCGCCTGAACGCGGTTGAAGGGGTAACCGGGGGCCAGACCACCAAAGATTCTGCGGCACTTGGCCGACTGCTTGCTGATTCCGGGGTTGACCTTCTCGACGTTTCTTTCGCCGGAAACAGCTTGTGGCAGGAAATTGATGGTACTCGCCACGTAGTGATTGCTGCTGCTCTTGCCCAAAGCGAACAAAATGGTAAGAATATCGGGCATGCCGCACACCTGAAAAAAGAAACCGGTCTTCCTGTTATTGCTGTGGGTAAATTGTGGGACAAACCATCAATTGCTGAAGCGCTAGAAAATAATCAAATTGATATCGTTGCCATAGGAAGGCAGATGATTGCCGATCCGTTCGCAGCTGAGAAAATTTTAAGTAATCGTTTTGACCAAATAACTGCATGCAAAGAGTGCGCTAACTGTTACGCAACAATCAGACGGGGAGTTCC
>CAYWDA010000180.1:0-5760 GCA_964456945.1 uncultured Syntrophomonadaceae bacterium | reverse complement strand
TTCGTTCAGACGGCTGGCTTTGTCTTCAAGAATGCCTTCTTTGATTTTAATACCTGCTTCGGTCAGCCTGGCAAACCCGCGCCCGGCAACCAGGGGGTTCGGATCCTGCATTGCTGCTACAACCCTGTTGATGCCAGCTTTAATAATCGCCTCTGTGCAGGGCCCGGTTCGGCCGTGATGGGCACAGGGCTCCAGGTTCACATAAAGGGTGGCACCTTCCGCTTTTGGGCCGGCTTTTTCCAGAGCAATAATTTCAGCGTGCGGAGTTCCGGCAGCCTGGTGGTAACCACTGCCTACCACTTCAGAACCCTGAACGACAACTGCGCCAACCATGGGGTTGGGACTAGTGCGGCCTCTACCCTGGCGGGCCAGATCTAAAGCCATCCACATATATCGATCGTCGACATCCAACTTAATCTCACCTCATCATAAATAATAAAAGCCCCGAGCATTAAGCTGCTTCAGGGTCTTCTGAAAAACAGGCCGCGTAGGCACCGTTACTTCTCTCTTCCAGACTATACTGTCGGCCCCGGATTTACACCGGATCAGCCTTGCGGCTCGCGGGCTCTGCACCCTAAACGGGGCATTACCGCCGGTTCGGAATCAAAGGGCAGAACCCTTCTCACCAGACCCTGAAGATAACGGTTAAAAGAATTATAGCACAGATTACATTTTTTTAAAATCATTAATCAGCGACAAACCATTTGGTGTACTGAAAATTGCCGATCCGGCGACAAGCACTGTAGCGCCGGCCCTGATGATCGACGGCGCTGTTTCACGATTGACACCACCATCTACCTGCAGTTCGATACTAAGATTGCGAAAACGAATTTGATCGGCAATCACTGAAATCTTTGGCAAAACCCCTGGAATAAAGGCTTGCCCGCCGGCACCGGGGTTAACACTCATTACTAAAACCAGGTCAAGCAGAGGCCAGACATACTCAAGCATGGCTGGTGGCGTGCCCGGGTTAAGGGCTACACCCGCTTTGGCGCCCAGTTCTTTAATCTTACGCAGAGCCCGGTCAAGATGAGCGGTTGCTTCAAGCTGAATAGTAACCAGGTCTACCCCGGCTCGCACAAACTGTTCTATGTGGTTTTCCGGTTCGCTGACCATCAGGTGAGCGTCCATAAATAGGTCTGTGTGCGGACGCAGTGATTTAACCACTACCGGCCCGATAGTAATCGCCGGAACGAAGTGACCGTCCATTACATCAAGATGAACCCAGTCAGCTCCATTGTCCTCAATAAGCTTAACTGCTTCACGTAACCTGCTAAAATCTGCAGATAAGAGTGATGGAGCTACTTTGAGGGTCATATTCAGAACGCCTCCTGTTTTTTTAGTTCCCGGGCAAAATAGCAGTAGTGATCGTAACGCATCGGGTTAACTGATTTGCCAATTTCGTTGCGTACGGCACAATCAGTTTCACTGATATGCCGACAGTCGCGAAAGCCACAGCTACCACGCAGGGTTTCAAATTCGGGGAAAAAGTGGGCCAGGCGATCGGGCTCTATGGCAAAAAAATCAAGTCTTGAAAAGCCGGGGGTATCAACCACTGTGCCCCCACTCTCAAGGGACAGCAGTTCTGCCTGACGGGTGGTATGCCGTCCGCGCTTTATTTTTTCACTGACTTCACCGGTTTGCAGAGAAAGCCCCGGTTGAATAGCATTAAGCAGTGATGACTTTCCAACCCCGGAAGGTCCGGCAAAAACCGAACAAGAGCCACTCAATTTGTCTTGTAAAGTTTCGATACCGGCACCACTTAGTGCGCTGGTTAAGATAACCGGGTAAGGGTATGGCTTAAGCAGGTTATCCAACGCAATAAGATCAGGTTCAGGCAATAGATCAATTTTATTGAGACAGAGCAGAACAGCCAGTTCTTCCTGTTCTGCCATAACCATCAGGCGGCTGATTAGCTGCCAGTCACATTCAGGATGCTTAAGAGACATAACCACAACCAACTGTTCAACATTGGCTACAGGCGGGCGCTTAAGGCGGTTTGTGCGGGGCAGCAATTTTTCGATTACACCCTCGCCGGGATCTCCGCCAGCGGCATGTTCAACTACATCAAAAAGAACCAGATCCCCCACCATCAGTGAAGCCTTGTCCCGCTTTAACATTCCCCTGGCCCGGCAGATGTATTCATCTGTGGCTGCGTCGCGAACGGAAAAAAAACCTCCCGCCGCTTTGACTATCTTCCCTTCCTGCAAATAAAACCTCCCTACTCACCGACGACAAGATCAACGAACTGACCTGGCAGAACTTCTTCACCCGCCTCCGGCAGCTGTTCAACAACGTGACCACTTGAGCCAATTGTAAACTTGTAACGCACACGTGCCCTGAGGTTGTTTTCTTCAAGGTAGGCAATTGCCCCTTCTTCTGAAAAGCCCGTTAAATCAGCAATGGGAAAAGGACCCCGCCCCTCGCTGACGTAAACAACAACCTCTTCACCACGAGATATCTGGAATGACTCCCCGGGAACCTGACGGAAGACAACCCCTTCAGGGATCTCTTCGTTATATTCTTTAACAACACTCATTTCCAGTTCCAGATCGCGCAGAACAACTCGTGCTTCCATCTCGGTGCGGCCAAAAAGATCAGGGGTGATGATAAACTCAGGCCCCTTGCTGACAAAAAGATCAACAACCCTGTCCTTGCGGACTATACGACCCTCAGGGGGATCAGTTTTAACCACATTGCCAACAGCTATCGCTTCATCATAGATATAAACGATCTCGGTATTTGGTATCAGCCCGGCATCTCTGAGAAGCTGAGAGGCATCACTCTGGCTTAAGCCTTGCACTTCGGGTACGGCAACTTCCGGCAGGTAAATATAATTACTAACAATATAGGCTGCAGAAGAAATCAACAGCAAGGGGAATATCAAAAAGAGCATAACTTTAAAAAGCTTGCGTTTTTTTCGTGCACTGGCAATGCTGTCGACCTTAGCCTGCCCCGAGAAAACCGGCCTTAGAACCTGACCTTCATCATCTTCATCACCATTCTTGATCTGGTGACGCAGCGGAGTCACCCGGGGAGTACCCTTATCTTCAGCATAAAAAAGATCTTCAAGCAGTTCACCAGCATTAGTATAGCGATCTGCCGCATCTTTTTCCACCGCTTTTAGAATGACCTGCTCCAGAGATTCCGGAATACTGTCAACGATTAGGCGTGGTGGAACAATTTGCTCCTGAATATGTTTCATGGCTACAGCTACAGGACTCTCTCCGCTAAAAGGAACCTTCCCGGTTACCATTTCGTAAAGAACAATGCCGAGAGAATAAAGGTCAGACTGTTTCCCGGCTAAGCCGCCCCTGGCCTGTTCGGGAGAGATATACTGCACTGTACCGATGATTTCATCACCAACTGTAACGGTAACCCCGTCACCGGCAATGGCGATACCGAAGTCAGTAACCTTCACTTTACCTTCACGTGAAAAGAGGATATTCTGCGGTTTGATATCACGATGCACTACCCCGGCAGAGTGCGCCTGTTCAAGGGCTTCGGCAATCTGGCGGGTAATACGAATAGCTTCGTGAGTTGACAGACGGCCTTTTTCGCGAATATACTCTTTTAAATTTTTGCCGTCCACATATTCCATAACCATGTAGTAGGTGCCATCTTCTTCGCCGACATCGTAAATATTGACAATATGTGGGTGTGAAAGGGCTGCGACCGATTGGGCTTCACGTTCAAAGCGGCGGACAAAAGCAGCATCACCCGTCATCTGATCTTTCAGCACCTTTACAGCAACTGTTCGTTTCAACAGTAGATCCCGGCCACGGTAAACGCGGGCCATTCCGCCTTCAGCAATTCTTTCTATCAGTTCATAGCGACCAGCAAAAATTTTTCCAACCATCAGGCTTCGTTACCCCCAATATCGGTTGCAATGACTACGGTAATGTTGTCAAAACCACCCCGCTCATTGGCCAGATCAATTAAGGCCTGAGCCAGTCTTTCAGGGTTGGGCAGTTCAAGGTATAAAGCAAGAATTTCATCAGCGCTTACCATGTTCGTTAAACCGTCTGTACAGAAAACAAGCGCTGCGCCAGTTTCAACTTCCAGTTCGGTCAAATCAATTTCAGGGTCGGCAACAGTACCGAGCGCGCGGGTAAGCACATGGCGTTTCGGGTGATTCGGCGCATCTTCCGGTTTCACCTGTCCCGATTGAACCAGTTGTTCGATCAGGGAATGATCCCTGGTTAACAGCTTAATAAAACCATCTTTAATCAGATAGGCGCGGCTATCACCGATATGGCCAATGGTCAGCCGGTTTGAACAGATCAGCCCCGCAGTGAGTGTCGTTCCCATACCCTGCCGGGCTGAAGAACTGGAAGCTTCGTCAAGTATCATTTTATTCGCTTCAAGAACAAGACCTTTAACCAGCTCATGAGATTTTTCCTCCGACAGGGAGGTTTTCGGCGAGAGATCGTCCCAGTAGCGTTCTGCGGTCGAAACCGCGAGACCACTGGCTACATTACCGGCCCTGTGACCACCCATTCCGTCGGCAACAACAATCAGGGCAATTGCGGGGCCTGTTTGCAAAAAATAATTGTCTTCATTGCGAGCGCGTTCTTTACCCCTGTTGGTTAAACCTGCTACCTGCAAATTGTTAACCTCCGTTGCTAAATGGCAAACTTTCTCCGCTTTAGTATAACAAAATGAACCTTGATCGGCAAGATTTGTAATAAAGCTAAGTCATTTTCCGCCAGAGGGCGATAAAATACCCATCCAAATCGTGACGCTGCGGCCACAGTTTAATTGTTTCAGAACTATCCTGATCGCTTTGCAGTGATAAAGGCAGGCGGGATACCAGCTCTTCCGCTATGAATTGCTGATGAACCATATTAAAAGCAGCAGCTACGGCTTCGGTTTCTTCCGGTTCTGTAGTGCAGACCGAGTAAAGCAGTTTTCCACCGGGTTTAAGCAGCCTGGCCGCGGATGTTAACAATTCGATCTGTAAGGTTTGCATACGCAGTAAGTCTTCTTCATTGCGACGCCACTTAATTTCGGGCAGTCTTCTGATTACACCGAGCCCTGAACAGGGAGCGTCAACCAGAATTGCATCTGCCGGAGGCAGATTTTGAGCACCGGGGTTGCGTCCATCGACGGTCACAGTAGTAATGTTCTGCAGCCCGAGCCTGTTGGCTGCTTTTTCAACCAGCTGCAAACGACTCTGGTGCAGATCGCAGGCGTAAACCCGGCCGCTATCACCGATTAATTCAGCCAGGTGCGTCGTTTTGCCACCCGGTGCGCTGCAGAGATCGATAACCAGATCACCAGGTCGTGGAGCAAGCAGGGGGGCAACCAGGGCAGAACTTTCACCCTGAATGGTGAAAAGCCCTTCCCTGAATGACTTGGCCGCGGCAGGTGAGGCTCCTTCAGTCAGGCGTAACATTGCCGGCACCACCGGGCTGACGGAAGCCTCAAGCCCTTCGCTTTGCAGCTTTTCGATAAGTGCTGTCGAATCGGTGCGCAATAAGTTTGGCCGTATTGAAATTAAAGGCTTCTGATTAGAGGCGAGACACCAGCTTTCTGCTTCAGCAAGGCCAAGGCGGGAAACAAGGCGGTTAACCAGCCAGAGCGGTTGGCTATGCTTCAGAGAAAGGTATTCTGAACTGTTAACCGTGGAATCTGGCCAGGGTAAATTTGTTGATTCAGTGGCAATTCGCCTCAGAAGCGCATTAGCGAGGCCGGCCACTCCGCGGTGCCCGAAACGGCGGGCCCGGCGAACGGCCTCATCCACTAGTGGATAGTGGG
>CAYWDA010000179.1:0-1762 GCA_964456945.1 uncultured Syntrophomonadaceae bacterium | reverse complement strand
ATTTGAATCTTTATAAGGCACTTGAACTGGCCCTCGGCAACGGCAAAGAACTGCAGACCTACACTGACAGTCTTTGGGGCAAGCCGTATCCGCCTACTGCTGATGCTCCGGTAAGCGGCACAGCAGAAGACTTCGCCACCTTTGAGCAGCTTTATGGCGCTTTTGAAAAGCAGGTTAAATATGTAATTCGTAAAATGGTAGATTTGTATGACGAGCTGAATGCCGTAAGGGCAGAATTTTCACCGACTCCCTACCTCTCGGCGCTGGTCAGGGGCTGCGCCGAAAGCGGTCTTGATATAAACCAGGGCGGAGCTGAGCTTAAATTTATCACCATCGAAGCAGTTACTTTTGCGACAACCGTTGATTCACTGTTGGCGATAAAATACCTGGTCTTTGATCAACAGCTCTGCACCATGGGTGAGTTGAAAACAGCGCTGCAGGCCAACTGGGTCGGCTACGAGAAGCTGCAGACAACGGCGATCAATAAAGCGCCGAAATACGGGCGCGATGACGACGAAGCAGATGCTTTTGCCCGCAGGATAATGGATCTCTGGGCGGAAGAAACCTGGCGCTATAAATCTGCTGCTACCGGTGCCCAGTATCGGCCCGGTATGCTCAGCTGGAACTACTGGATATCATCGGGTTACATTTTGCCGGCCAGCCCTGACGGGCGCAGCAAAGGACAGTTTCTTTCCAACGCGATCTGCCCGGTAAACGGCGCAGACATTAACGGACCGACCGCCAATGCTAACTCTGTTGGTAAGGCTTTGGGTGGTCACGCAGAAGACGGCGACTACCTGACCTACATGAACAGCCTGCCTAATGGCGCTTCACACACCATTACAATCAACCCTTCGATCACGCGCAGCGCTGAGCAGAAAAACAAACTAAAAGCTTTTCTGCGCGGCTATGCTGAAAATGGCGGAACGGCGCTGCAGATTAATATTCTTGATGCTGAAATGCTGCGTGATGCCCAGGCTCACCCCGAAGATTATCGCAACCTGCTGGTCAGGGTTACCGGCTATAACGCTTATTTTGCCGGCATCGGCCGTGAACTGCAAGATGAAATAATTGCCAGGGAGAGCCATAAATGCATTTGATTCCGAAAGCGCTGGTTTTAGATATACAACGTATGTCAACCGAGGACGGGCCCGGTTTGAGGACAACTGTTTTTTTAAAAGGATGCAGCCTGCGCTGTGCCTGGTGCCACAACCCGGAGAGCATATCTACACAGCCGGTTATTCAGTGGAGCAGTGTCAAGTGTATCGGTTGTGGCTCTTGTCGCGCTGTCTGCGATCAAGATGCCATAAGGCATGATTTGGAACAGATCACTATTGATGGCGACCGCTGCACGCTCTGTCTTGCCTGCATTAATGAGTGTCCCTCGGGAGCTCTTAATCTGAAAGGTGAGCGCTATGAACCGGCCCGGCTGTTAAAAGAGCTGCTTAAAGACAGGGCATATTTTGGCACAGATGGCGGAATTACCATCTCCGGTGGTGAACCGCTTTTACAAAGCGAAGCTGTTCTGTGGCTGCTGCGGGAACTGAAAAAAGAAGGTTTGCAGACTGCTCTTGATACAGCCGGCCTGGTACCCTTATCCGACCTGCTGGCCGTGCTACCTTACTGTGATCTGTTGCTTTACGACATTAAACTGATTGATTCGGCGCGTCACCGGGAACTGACCGGCAGCGGTAGTGAGAAGATCTTAGAGAACCTGATGGCAGCGGCGGTTTTTATGGGTGAACAGGGAAAAAGGCTTTGG
>CAYWDA010000178.1:0-4516 GCA_964456945.1 uncultured Syntrophomonadaceae bacterium | reverse complement strand
CCCGCATCCTTAGGTGCGGAGTAGATTCTGATCAGGGGGGCTTCGAGTTCAGTGCAGCGGGCTTCGAATACCGACAGTGCTCTCTCATCTTCAGCAGCGGTAAGCAAAGGTCTTTCCCGTTTGATAATGCCGGCTTTTTCTGTAGCTATAGCCTCAATTGTAGAACCCAGGATCTCAGTATGCTCCAGGCTAATGTTTGTAATAATGCTCAATAGAGGGGTCACCACATTGGTGGCATCCAGCCTGCCACCAAGGCCAACTTCAAGAATAACCAGGTCAACTTCCTGCTCGGCAAAAAAAGTAAGCGCAAGAACTGTTACCACCTCGAATTCAGTCATATCACCGAGTTCAGGATATTTGCTGATTGTTTCAACCAGGGGTCGAATACGATCAACCAGTTCAACCAGGTCGCGGTGATCAATATCCGATCCATTAACAGCCATGCGATTGGTAAATGATAAAAGGTAAGGCGAAGTATAAAGGCCGATACTATAACCGGCGGTGCGCAGCATCGAAGCGAGCATTGCCGCTGTTGATCCCTTACCATTTGTTCCGCCGATGTGAACAAAACGGATCTTTTGCTGGGGGTTGCCAAGCATCTCCAGCAAGGTCAAAACTCTTTCAAGCCCCGGCTTAATACCGAAGCGCCCCAAACGGTGTATCCATTCTAAAGCATCCAGATAGCGAAGTTCTTCGTTCATCGGTTAGCCGAGCTCCTGCAATCGCTGCTTGAGTTTAACCAGCCTGGCTTCCTGCTCTTCGCGGCGAGTCCTTTCCTTGGCAATTACATCATCCGGTGCTTTGTTGATAAAGCCGGGGCTGTTTAATTTGCCCTCGGTTTTCTTAACTTCAGCCTGAACCTGCTGCAGCTCTTTTTCCAAACGGGCCCGTTCTGTATCAAGATCAATGACTCCATCAAGCGGCAGGAAAATATCAATACCATCACCGATGATCGCCGTAAGGGCCTGTTCTGGCTTGGCTGCCCCGGCATCAATGGTCAGTGGATCGGAAAATGTAAGACGGCTGAGGTGATGCCGTTCTTCTTCAAGGCAGACTGCAGCGCTACCCCCGGCACGGACAATAACAGGGCTCTTGCGGCCCGGAGGCAGTTGAACCTGGCTACGCAGGTTTCTGATCGCCCGGGCTACATCCTGCAGTAAAAGCATGGCCGCGGCATCTTCAGGAAAAGACAGCCCTTCATGCGCTTGTGGCCAGGCGGCCACAACAAGGGCCTCTTCCTTACGGTTCGGCAATTGCTGCCATATTTCCTCGGAAATAAAGGGCATAAAAGGATGCAGCAGGCGCATCACTCCATCAAGCAGATAAGCAAGCAGGCTGCGCGTACGTTGTCGGTTAGCGGCAGCCTGCCCGCTCTCTTCCTTGCTGTAGAGAAAGTGCTTGCTCAGTTCAAGATACCAGTCGCACAAATCGTTCCATAAGTATTCATAGACAAGGCGGGCTGCCTCGCCAAGTTCGTATTTTTCGAGCAGAATGGTTGTTTTCTGAACCGTTTCATTATAGCGGTGCAAAATCCAGCGGTCAGCCCGGTTTAAATCTTCCGGCAAGCGATTCGGGTCAAAAGGCGAAAAATCGGGTGCCTCTTTCCCTTCATCATAGAGGTTCATCAGCACAAAACGTGATGCATTCCAGATCTTGTTGGCAAAATTACGGCCCGCTTCAACACTATCCTGACGGAAACGCTGATCATTCCCCGGTGCCTGACCGGTTACCAGGGTGAAGCGCAGGGTATCAGCTCCGTAACTTTCGATAATCTCAAGAGGGTCTATGCCGTTACCGAGAGATTTACTCATTTTGCGGCCGAGAGAATCACGCACCAGTCCGGTGATATAGACAGTATGAAAGGGGATGTTATCCATAAAAGCAAGACCCATAAACATCATCCGCGCTACCCAGAAATAGATAATATCATAACCTGTTACCAGAACAGATGTGGGGTAAAAATGAGCCAGATCCGCAGTTTTTTCCGGCCAGCCTAAAGTGGAAAAAGGCCAAAGGGCAGAGCTGAACCAGGTATCCAGAACATCGGGGTCCTGTTCAAGAGCGCTGCCGCCGCATGCCGGGCAGGTTTCAGGTTCACTGTAGTCAACTATTACTTCACCACAAGCGCAATACCAGGCGGGAATACGGTGCCCCCACCAGATCTGACGTGAAATACACCAGTCACGGATATTCTCAACCCAGTTCTGGTAGATCCGTGTAAAACGGGGCGGCACGAAAGTGGTCAGTTCCTTTTCAACTGCTTCCAAAGCAGGTTTGGCAAGCGATTTCATTTCTACAAACCATTGACGCGAAATAAGCGGTTCGACAACAGTGCTGCAGCGCTGACAGCGACCGAGGGCGTGATCATGATCTTCAACTTTTACGATTAGACCCAAAGCCTGCAGATCAGCTAATACCTGTTTGCGACATTCAAAGCGGTCGAGGCCTTCGTAAGGCCCTGCTGCCGCAGTCATTTTTGCGTCTTCGTCGATAATCTTGATCACTTCTAAATTGTGACGTTGCCCGATAGCAAAGTCGTTTGGATCGTGCCCTGGCGTAACCTTTACCGCACCGCTGCCAAACTCAGGGTCAACATAGTCATCAGCAACGATCGGAATTGGGCGATCAAGCAGAGGTAAGATAACAGTCTTTCCGACCAGGGTGCTGTAACGCTGATCGGTGGGGTGTACCGCCACACCACTGTCGCCAAGCATGGTTTCCGGGCGGGTCGTGGCAACAACAATAGAGCCTTCCCCACCGGCCAGCGGATAGCGAATATGCGTAATGGTGGAGGCCTCATCCTCATGCTCCACTTCAATATCTGACAGAGCTGTATGACAGCGCGGGCACCAGTTAATCATATAATCACCGCGGTAAATAAGACCGAGCCTGTAAAGTTCAACAAATACTTTGCGCACTGCCTGGGAGCAGCCCTCATCAAGGGTAAATCGTTCCCGGGACCAATCACACGAAACACCAAGACGGTAAAGCTGCCTGGTAATTCGGGCATGGTAAGTATCTTTCCACTGCCAGACCCGCTCAATAAAGCCTTCGCGGCCCAGTTCACGGCTATTGACCCCTTCTTCGGCCAGGTGTTTTTCGACAACATTCTGTGTAGCAATACCGGCGTGGTCACAGCCGGGCAACCAGAGTGTATCGAAACCCTGCATCCTTCGCCAGCGAATCAAAATATCCTGAATTGTATTATTAAGGGCGTGGCCCATGTGCAGCGAACCGGTTACATTGGGCGGAGGTATGACGATAGTAAAGGGTTTTCGATCACTGTCACGGGCTGCTTTAAAATATTCACCGTCAAGCCAAAACTGGTAGCGTGCTATTTCTACTGCAGCTGGATCATAAACAGGGGGCAGCGTTGGTTCAGACATTTATTCACCTCGATGGAAGATTCGGCGCAACGATTCAGTTGCCGGGATTCAACAGAGCCCCGGAAAACATTACACCTGTAGACACAATCTATTCTAACACAACTTAGTTTTGGTGGCGAAATAAATAGTTACAGCCTTTAAAGCAGTTCAGTTTATACCGGCATTTGACATGTGGCGGAGCAGTGCTAATGCACTACTTCTTTATTTCGCCATAGAGGGCATTGATAAACTGCTTGATGTTGACCCTGGTCTTCGAAGGGGTCCCCTGTCCCTGTTCCAGTTCCTTCATCCTGAGGCGCAGTTCGTTAAAGTCGAACAACTTGGGGCCATAACGCTCGAAAGTAGGGTTGTTATAGTCTTCAATACCCAGGGCGGCGATGTGCTCCATAGCGTGCTTGATAGCCCTGCGTACCCGTTGCTCAATGGCCCGCACATCGGTCTGTTTATCTTCTTCCTCCAGGTAAACTCCCTGGATTGCCTGGTAAAGATCCTTTAAATGCCTGTATTCCCCAAGGTATTTTTCTATAGCGGGCACACTGCCAAGGAAAAGCACAATCTGAATCAAATCATGGCTGCCCGGTTCACCGATCAGGCCAAGATCTGTAAGCAATTCGCGGGCACGTTCCCTGATTGTGTCACGATCGAGGTGCTGCGGTTCACTGGGCGCAAAACCACGCCGCAGACTGCCAATATGATCAAGCGCAGCAAGCGACTCGCGCATCTGTTCAAAAGAACGCTCCATCCGGATCCGCTCCGTCACATTTTTAATCACCGAAATCACTTCAACCTTATTAATCGGCTTATTGATATAAAAATCTATCCCTGCCGCGTAAGACTGGGCAACCATCTCTTTTTTTTCAACCTGGGATATCATTACAATTTTGCCCCGGTAATCACGGGACCTGAGCTGCTCAACAATTTCGATACCATCTTTTCCAGGCATCAGCAGATCAACCAGCAAGACATCCGGCCGGTGGTAAATAATGGTGCCAACCACATTGCCATGCCCGTCCGGCATTTCTCCAACCAGTTCTCCCAAGCCCTCATCCTCAATAATCTGGGCCAGGATACGGCGGCAGGCGAGATCATCTTCAGCTATAAAAAAAGTGGCTTCCATTATCTATCCTCCG
>CAYWDA010000177.1:0-2706 GCA_964456945.1 uncultured Syntrophomonadaceae bacterium | reverse complement strand
CCCCCATACTTACGAACCGACCGTAGAGCAGGCCAGACTGGTCAGCGAAGCTCAGCTTTTTATCTATTGCGGTGCCGGCCTTGATGACTGGGCAGTCGGGCTGGCGGAAGCGGCCGGGCCTGACTTAATCTTGCTCGACCTTTCTACAAAAGTTCAGCTGCTTGACTCAGCTTTATACGACCGGTCGGGTGAAGATGAACATCATGAAGAAGATGAGCACCATAAGGATGCTGATGGTCATGAACATGAGCATGGACCGGCTGATCCTCATTACTGGCTTGATCCGCTTATTGTCAGAGATAATATTGTTCCGGCTATTCATGAAGCGTTGTTGCAGCTTAACCCCGCTGATGAAGAATATTTTAATAATAACCTTGAGCAGTATCGTAATGAATTGACCCTGCTGCATGAAGAAATTGCTTCTGCCGCCCTCGCCTTCAAGCGCAACAATTTTATTGCATTTCACTCGGCGTGGCAGTATTTTGCCCGGCGCTACAGCTTGCGTGAAGTGGCGGTCATTGCCGATTTCCCGGGCCAGGAACCATCGGCTGGCTGGCTTGTTGAACTGGTTGGGTTAATTCACCGTGAAGACGTGGCGGCAATTTTTGCCGAGCCCCAGTTTTCGGCTGCCCTGGCTGAAAGTATTGCCAGGGATAGCGGCGTTCCTGTTGTTATAGTCGATCCTTTAGGAGGCGATGACCTGCCGGGACGGGAATCATATTTAAAGATGATGCGTTTTAACCTGGATTTGTTTCGTTCGGCAATGGAATAAAAGCCTGGAGGCTGGAATAATTGGCAGATATGATCAGCGCGGATAATTTAAGTGTAATTCTGGGTCAGCGGCCTGTTCTGGAGGAAATTACTTTTTCTGCCCGCTGCGGCGAACTGACCGGGATAATCGGACCGAATGGAGCCGGTAAGACCACCCTGCTGAGGGCTATTCTTGGTTTAGTGCCAATTCGGGATGGAAATCTGACTGTCCTTGGCATCAGCCATCCCAGGTTAAAAGAAGTTCGACCACAGATCGGTTATATGCCGCAACGACAGTCTTTTGAGCGCCGGTTTCCTCTTTCAGCGGCCGATGTTGTAGCAACAGGACTGCTTTCACAGCAGACCCTGCTGCGACGGGTAACCGACAGAATGGTAAAAATAAATGATGCGCTTCAAGCTGTCGGTATGGAAGCTTTCGGCCACAGGTCTTTTCAGGATCTATCGGGAGGCGAACAGCAGCGTATTTTGCTGGCCCGCTCCCTGGTGCGAAAGCCCAGACTATTGCTGCTAGATGAACCGAATTCGGGGCTGGATTTTCCTGCTCAACAGGGATTTATTGAACTCTTGCGGCGGCTTAAGGAGAGCAGTGGTCTGACCATCGTGCTTGTTTCGCATGACCTGGTATCTGTAGCTGCGGCAGCCGATCAATTGGTTTGTATCAACCGGACCATGCATATTCATGGAAACCCTGCCGAGGTTTTGCGCAGCCCTCATCTTGATGATGCTTATCGCTGCCAGTTTGATTTTTTGAGCAGCACGGGCGGTAAAGTGGGGTGCTGGCATTGAGCTCTATGCTCGCTTATGGGTTCATGCAAAAAGCCCTGCTTGCAGCATTACTGGTTGGAACACTCTGCTCAATCGTCTCATTTTTTGTCGTTTTAAAGCGTTTATCTTTTTTAGGGGCCGGTATATCACATACTGCTTTAGGTGGAATTGCTCTCGGTCTGGTTACCGGAATAGATCCTGTCCTGACCGGTTCTGTATTTGCGGTTGGAACGGCCATGAGTACCGGTTACATAAGCCGGATTGGCAAAATTAGTGAGGATACGGTTATCGGCATATTTTATGCTGCGGGTATGGCTTTGGGTATTGCTTTGATCAGCGGTTTCAAAGGTTATTACCCGGAGCTTTTTGCATTGCTGTTCGGCAATATTCTTGCCGTTTCTTCACGGGATCTCTGGCTGATGGGCTTGGTGTTGGGCCTGGTGTTGCTTTTTGTCGGCTTATTTTTTAAAGAACTTTTGGCAATCTGTTTTGATGAAGAGATGGCTGAAGCTGCCGGCTTGCCGGTCGTGCCGCTTTACATGGGGTTACTAGCGGCGATTGGCCTGACCGTGATGGTTTCAATTCAGTTGGTCGGAGTAGTTTTAGTAGCGGCATTGATCGTTATTCCGGGGGCAACAGCATACCGCCTCAGCAGCAACTATAGATTTATGTTTGGCCTGGCTTTGCTGACAGGGCTTTCAGGATGCTTTGGCGGCTTGATTGTATCTTATTACTACCCCGTGCCGCCCGGCGCGGCAATTGTTCTCATTCTGGCCTTATTTTTTGCTCTGGCCCTTATCTACAAACCGCTGGTGGATAAATATCGTCGAACTG
This sequence comes from uncultured Syntrophomonadaceae bacterium, assembly GCA_964456945.1. Taxonomy (GTDB): domain Bacteria; phylum Bacillota; class Dethiobacteria; order DTU022; family DTU022; genus CAYWDA01. The sequence goes on along the minus strand of CAYWDA010000177.1, from coordinate 336 downwards.
TCTGATCACGTATTCAGGAATATCATGCCGGGAGGGAATTGTTATGGATAAGGCTAATCTTGAGCTTGTTAAAAGAAAGCTGCGCGGTGAAGGATTTAAACTTACAATGCCGCGTCTGGCGATTATTGAATACCTGATCAGCATAAGTGGTCATCCCGATGTCCAGCAGATTTATGATGGCATGCGGACAGAACACCCGCGTATTGGGATAGCTACAATTTATCGTACAGTGGATCTGCTTGAGAGAATCGGGCTGCTCAGAACTCTGAAACTGGAAAGCGGCCACCTGCGTTATGAGATAATCCGGCCCGGTGACCACCATCATCATCTGGTCTG
>CAYWDA010000176.1:0-13010 GCA_964456945.1 uncultured Syntrophomonadaceae bacterium | reverse complement strand
TTCTGAATTGGCTAAATTAAAACCTAGATCCAGTAAATTGCTACGCAAATAATTTATATTATCCCAGAGTCGGTCCCTTAATTCTTTTTCTTCTTCTATAACTTCTAAAGCTGCAAGAAGAGAGCCTGTTGCTTGTGGAGTTGGTGCTGTTGAAAACATATAGGTTCGAGAATAGTAATTAAGATAATTAATAATTTCTTTACTACTGGCAATGAAACCACCTACTACTCCCAGGGCTTTACTGAAAGTACCTGCAACAATATCGACTTGGCCTTCTAGATTATAATATTCTACAGTTCCTCTTCCGTTCTCCCCAATTACTCCAGTAGCATGTGCTTCATCAACCATAACAAGGGCATCATAATTATGTGCAAGTGTACATATTTCATCAAGTTTGGCTATATCTCCATCCATTGAATATACACCATCAACTATCACTAGTTTTGTCTGGTACTTGTCTTTTACCCGGGTCAGAACTTTTTCCAGTGAGTTCATATCATTATGTCGGAAAAATGTATTTTCTGCTTTTTTACAGCCATCGATAATACTCGCATGGACAAACATGTCTAAAATAGCGATATCACCCTCCTGGAGGAGTGCAGCAATTGATCCTGCATTGGAACCAAAACCATTTGAATATAGTAAGGCTGATTCACAACCTTTAAAGCTGGCAATTCTTTTTTCCAGTTCAACATGTATATCTAAAGTTCCACCCAAAAGAGGAACACTACCTGCACCTGTTCCATATTTTTTCAAGGCTTCTTCACCGGCTTTAATTGTTTTGGGATGTCTAGTTAAATTTAAATAATCGTTTGAAGCAAGATATATCATGTCCCTTTTTTTATTAGTATAAGGATCAATAATGGTCATAGTTGGTCCTGATCCTGAACAGGATATTCTTTTATAATTTAAATGTTTTCTATTCTTAATATCATCCATGAATTCTTGAAATAATTGTAATTTTTCTTGAAGAGTCTTTTCTTTCATTACAGCAAAATCGGCAAGACTATATTTTGTTGAATCCAATATTATTCCTCCTAAATATAGCAATACTATGATTCTACCCCACAAACCTACGGGTTACTACCAACCGTAACACGCTTGCCACCGCTTAAAACCAAACCAGCGGCTGAGCAGGTGAAAAAAGCGAGCTAAAGAAAGGGGGCCTGCCCCGGTTCTTTTGAAGTAACTGTAAAATGACTTGAAATTGTGGGCCATTAACCTTTGGCGAATAGTTTTCAGCCCCTAAAGCCCATAATATTTGCCGATTAATTTCCCAAAAACTTTGGAGGGAAGCAGCCTTTTTAGCATCACCGAAGATTTTTGCATCGGATCGCCTATCATATAACGCATCTTCCTGCGCCTGGCCTCAATAATTTTCTTCATGGTCATGGCAAAAATATCAGGGTGGCAACCGCCTGATTCATCTTTTTCGATTTTGTTTAAAGCACACCGGTAAGCTTCTCTATAAGCTGATTCATCGCTCTCCGCCCCGTAGGCCTTTATTCTTTTTGCCGTAAAATCCGTAGCAAAATCACCGGGTTCCACTATAACAACATCAATGCCAAAAGATTCGACCTCAATAAACAAAGCTTCAGCCAGACCTTCAACGGCAAATTTTGTTGAGCTGTAAATACCCTGAAAGGGTAATCCTATAAGCCCACCGATGGAGCTTACGAAGACAATCAGGCCGGTGCCTGCTTCCCTCATGTGAGGCAGAACCGCCTGTGACACTCTAAGGGAACCGAAAACATTGGTCTCAAAAACACCCCGGACCTCTGCAATGGAAACATCCTCTACAGAACCGGAAATGCCCACGCCGGCAACATTCAGGAGAACATCTATACGCCCTTCATTATTAACAACCTTATTAACTGCTTCCTTTACCGAAAAGTCATCATTGACATCCATCTTCATCATAATAGGGTCATTGGCATTTTCAGAGTTAATGTCGTCTGCGGACCTGCCAAAACCATAAACTAGGTAGCCATTTGCGGCAAGATGATGGGCAGTCGCTTTGCCGAACCCCGATGTGGCTCCTGTTATCATAACTACTTTAGATTTTTTCTTCATATGAATACTCTCCATCTATGCCGGTGGCAAAACAAATCTTATCACCGTATTCTTGATATGCCTTCCCGAAATAATTACCGGGCTTGGGCCGTTCCGGCATGGTTGCTAAAACCATTGAGAGATAGGGATATTTGCTTTTCTGTAGAGATAGAATTTGTTTTTCTGTTGGGAATATACTACTACACTATAAAGCAGCAGGTCAAGCTAACCTGTTCTATATGCTGCGCCTGATCTGGCACAAATTCAAGCAAGATCTTCTTTATCACGTCAACATCATCAATCAGGGCAATCACTTTCATCTTTCCGTTACATTTAGGACAGACAAGCAGGTCCCAGCTCATCAAGGTCGGCTTTTTTACGCATAACCCAGGATTTGTTGGAGTAATAACCACATTTATGAAGCGGCATCGGTAGCTTTACCGGTTTAACTACTCTGCAGGTGATCTCTGATTACAGTCAGAAATTGGAGACCATATTTTTCGAGTTTTACATTGCCTACGCCTGAGACTGAGAGCATGGAGTTGTCCTCAGTGGGCACTGTTTTGCACATATCCAGCAGGGTTGCATCAGAGAAGACAACGTAGGGTGGCACTTTTTGGGATGCGGCAATTTCCCGGCGCAGCTGCCGCAGTTTTTCGAAGAGAATCTGGCGATCGCTGCTTAGATCATCAAGCGGTGTCAGCCCTGCTTTGCGCTTGCGGCCCAGGCTGGTTGATCCTTTTTTCGCTTCATCCAACTTAACCAGGTGTCTTATTGTTAATTCTTTATTACTCTTCAGCCATGCGTAGGCAGCTTTGTTCAGGGAGAGGACAGGGTATTGGTCACCGCAGACATCCACCATTCCCATCGCCGCCAGGTAAGCAATCAGCTCGGTGATCGCCGGTTTACTGTATTCAGACATCAGGCCATAGGTTGATAATTTTTCAAAACCGAGTTCCCTGATACGAACTGTCTGCGCACCTCTTAATACATCGGCAGTCAATCCACTGCCAAAACGCTCACCCATCCTTTTGATACATGATAATATCTTTTGGGCTTCAAGCGTTATTACCTTTTGTTCGATCGTATTAAGGCAGTTACCGCAATTGCCGCACTTTTCGGGTGCCTGCACTTCGCCGAAATAGTTCAGGATATAGCGGCGCAGGCAGATTCCGGTATGGCAGTAATCAATAATCTCCTGCAGTTTCTTATAATTGCCCGTGCGGGCGTTCTGATCATCACCCTGTTCAATTAAAAATATGTTAGTGATAATATCGGCCGGGCTGTAAAGCAAGATGCACTGGGCCGCTTCACCGTCCCGCCCGGCCCTGCCCGCTTCCTGGTAATAATGCTCCATAGTTTTGGGCATATTGTAGTGCAGTACATAGCGGATATTTGACTTGTCAATGCCCATTCCGAAGGCAACTGTGGCAGCGATAATCGGAACATGATCGTTAATAAAAGCATCCTGGTTTTCAGCGCGCTCTTCTTCAGTTAAACCGGCATGATAGCGAGTGCAGGGGAAGCCCAGTGCATTTAATTTTTCACTGATACTGTCGACCGTTTTACGGGTAGCACAATAGATAATGCCACTTGCGTCACCGTGCTGCTGCAGAAATCCGGTCAGATAGGCAAATTTAGCCGCCGGTTTCTCAACTTCGAAGTATAGGTTTGCGCGGTCAAAGCCTGTCACCAGGCTGAAAGGATGCCTGAGATCAAGCATGGTGGTGATATCATTTTTTACCTGGGGTGTGGCAGTTGCCGTGAATGCCGCTATGGTGGGGCGTTTGGGCAGCGTAGCGATCATGCTGCTGATATTGCGGTAACTGGGCCGAAAGTCATGTCCCCACTGTGAGATGCAATGTGCTTCATCTACAGCCACAAGAGCAATATTAAGTTTCGCCAGCAGGGCGCGAAAATTGTTGAGTTCTAGCCGTTCCGGGGCAACGTAGATAAGCTTGAAAGCTCCTGAACGAGCTTTTGCTGTAATTCTGCGCATTTCTTCCGGCGGAAGTGAACTGTTAATGAAGGCCGCCTCCACACCCATTATAGATAGAGAATCGACCTGATCTTTCATTAGGGATATTAACGGAGAGATCACGACAGTGGTGCCCGCAAGTGCCATGGCAGGCACCTGAAAACATAACGATTTTCCTGCGCCGGTAGGCATAACAGCGAGGACATCACGACCGCTGATAATAGTTTCTATAATTGCTTTCTGTCCCTCTTTAAAGGCGGCAAAACCGAAATCTTTCTGCAGAATGGCATTGATGTTCATTATTGCTTGCCCCTGGTAAACTCCAGTCCATAGAGAGCTATTTCGATACAAATTCGCTTCTCCGGCAGGGTAATGAAATCATCGCCAAAAATCTCTTCAAGGCTTTTAATACGCTGATACATTGACTGGCGGGCAATAAAGAGCTTTTCGGCAGCCTCTTTTTTATTGTATTGACAATCGCGCAGCGCAGTTAAGGTTTTTAAGAGGTTTTTATCGAATTTATTATTGTTTTCAATCAGGGGTCCAAGGTAGTCGCGGATAAAATCATTAAGCTCCCCATTATTCTCGAGCATCATAATAATTCTAAATATATGCAGATCATCATAGAAGATATTAGTAGTGCAGTCAGTATTTTCAAGAATATAGCTAACTTCTTTGGCATTTTCGAGGCTTTTATTTAATGCGCTCAGGTCTGCGTAATATTTCCCGACATATAGAGATATAGATCGTTTTTGATCGTTCAGTTCACTTGATAGAAAAAGCTCTTTAATCTGTTGTATAGCCTTTTCCAAACGAAATTTCCATGATTTAGGGCTTTGACTGTCTATCAGAATATAGACCAGCGATTGGTAATCCTGCAGCCATAAAAGAAAAAACCCCTGCTGCTCAAAAAGTGATCGGGCTATTCCGGTAATATTAAGCATTGATTCGGTTGTTATTTTTTGTTGCTGTTGGGGCACAATGTGCTGAACGATGCAGGCAGCGACTCCTGTTGGCTGCAGGAACGGTTCAGTTGTTTGCAGTTGACGTAGAATATCCTGGCTCTTAAGCCGTCCGGAAAGCCATTTAGATACCCACTGCTGCCTGCTCTGCCTTTCTTTTTCCTGCATAAAAACTGATCCCAAAAACTCCTGTGCGAGAACAACTGAGCTTTTTTCCAGGACAAGGTAGTCAAAATTGCCCAGTTTGTGCTTGTCGCTAAAAATAACTAGACAGCCCAGATCTTGCTGGTAAGCATTAACCCTTCTGTAGGCTATGCTCAAGTTGTTCTTCTGTAATGAGATTACTGAATCATTTCTTGCCTTATCCAGGTATTGAACAATCATTTGCTGGTCAGGTTTTGATGCAGCGGGAACAAAAAGTGCCTTCCCCTTTACTGGAATGTAGGCAATCCCGGCATCGAGAAATCCATGCAGAAAACGGAGGATATCCTCTGTATCATGCGGGTTTATCATAACCTGATAGAGGCCGCTTAAGAACTTTTCCTGCTCTAAAAAAATTTTGTAGTTTTTATTTATGATCATTGAGTGCAACGTGTGCACCAGGTCAACATAGCGGCAGTCATAGTCTTCGGGAAATAGGATCAGAGGGAAACTGTTCAGCTCCGCAGTTTCAATCATTTCCGCTGGTATGTCACTGGCTGTTCTGAAACGATTAAACTTTTCGCCCATCTGGATACAGAGAGCTGTGGCGCCTGCTTCGATCAACTGCCTTAAGAACGAGATTGGGTCATCATCGGTTTTCCATCCTGCTCCCGTAGTCAGGATTAATTCTCCGCCATTACAGTATTCTCCAGGGTTGGCAGAGTCAATAATGTGAACCCAGGTAACATTTTTAGGCAAACCGTTTTTACCGGCTGCAAAAACAGCCCTTTTAAAAAAAGGCGATTTGAGGATATCAGCTACAGTTAGATTTTTGCTTTCCTTGGGAATAATCCGATCGCTCCTTACACAATGTCTAGGCACCTATAAGCTCATTATATGCGATATAATTTTAAAAATAAAGTTTGATTCCTTCTGTAAAAGACCTTAGCAGGGCATTACACTGTGTCTATATTAGCATGCTAATTGCTTACAGCGTGACAATTGTAATTATTTAGATATTCTTTATAATTGAATCAATATCTCCCTGGCAGAAAGGCTGCTTGTCTCTATTGCTGCTGAGCAGGGAACGCAACCCTCCCTGACAACCGCTGCGGAGGTTGTTTGTTTTCAACATGTGCGGTCTTTTACTATGAACAACAGAAAAGAATTGCTGCACCTGGGCCCTTGATCAATGGATGAATAGCGTCTTTAGGAGAGATTTAATTTATGAGTGATTGGGTTACGAAGAAGCTGGTTGATTTTAGTGTTGGAACCAGATATGAAGATTACTCCGCTGCGCTCGTTGAAAAAGTAAAGCTGCACCTGATGGACAGTATTGGTTGTTCGCTTGGCGGCAGCAGGTCAGCGATTGGCGGCGTTGTGCTACCCACGTTTACAGCAATGAGAGGAAGCAACGATGCAACACTAATTGGCGGGGCAGGGAAAGTGCCCGCTATTCATGCCGCTTTTGTCAATGGAACTAATGCCAACGCTCTTGATTTTGATGATACCTATCTTTCCGATGCCATAGGGCATCCCGGTTCATCAACCATTCCGGCCGCACTGGCGGTCGGCGAGTGGCGAAAAGCTTCCGGCAGAGATGTTATTAATGCTGTTATCACCGCTTATGAGATAGGCAACCGCATTGGTCTGGCTATCCAGCCGACCAGGGAGCGACTGCAGAAGGTCTGGGGTTTTGGAACCTGGCAGACTTTTTGTGCAGCGATTGCTGCCGCGAAAGTGATCAAGCTAAACTCAGACCAGATGTTTAACGCATTTGGAGTAGCCGGAGCTACGGCACCTTTGCCCTGTACGCAAAAGTGGGGCTGGGATTTCGCCGAACGTCCGATTCACTGGGTTAAGGAACCGACAGGCTGGCCCTGCTGGACTGGCACCCTGGCAGCCATCCTGGCAGAGAACGGTTTTATCGGTAACCGCTACATTTTAGATGGCGATAACGGTTTTTGGATCATGGCCGGTTCTGACCAGTGTGATTATCATAAAATGACAGCCGGTCTTGGTGTTGAATATACAATCATGAATGACATGAGCATTAAACCATACTCGTGCTGCCGCTGGCAGCATCCCGCTCTTGACTGCATCAGCCTGATTAAGGTGCGGCACAACCTGCAGCCTGAAGATGTAAAAGAAATTATTATCAATTCGTTTTCCTGGGTTAAAACGCAGGAAGTCTATGAAATGAAATCTGCCGTTGATGCGCAGTTCTCAATTCCCTACACCGCTGCCATGGTGGTGCTCGGGCATAAACCGGGGCCTGGATGGTATACTGAAGAGAACCTGAATGACGAAGCCATAAAGGCGCTTGCTGCGAAAGTAAAGGTCAATCTTGACCCCGAGATTGAACGAATTTATGTAGAGGAAGGCGAGCAGACGGCCAGGGTGGAAGTGACTACTCTTAACGGTGATAGCTGGAGTGAATTTGTAAGGATACCCTCCGGAGATCCGCGCAACCCCCTTACCCCGGCAGCTATCGAGGATAAATTTAGAACACAGGCATCTTATGTCCTGAAAAGCGCAGCTGTTGAACAGGCTGTTAAGTTGATCAATAATTTCGAGAACCTCAGTGACATTAGCGAGTTGATGTCACTGCTTGGTGGAACAGACATTGCTGCCGGCAAAGGATCATAATCAGAATGGAGGATAAGAAAATGCCGCTTAAGGGCAACTTATTTATGGGCCCGGAAAGAATGGTTTTTGGTCGTGGAGTGGCTCGCGACACTGGTATCTATGCTAAGCAAATGGGAGGGAAAAAAGTTTTCCTGGTTGCAGACGAGATTATCGCCAACCTGGAAGCTTTTAGTGCGATCACAGAATCACTGCAGGAAGAGGGTATTGAGTATTACCTTTATACCGACAGTGATGTTAACCCCACTGATACCCAGATTGATCAAGGTTGTAAGATCTACAAGGAAGAAAAATGTGATGTAATCATTGGCGTAGGTGGCGGAAGCAATCTCGATACGGCTAAATCGATCGGCATTATTGCTACAAACCCTGGTTCAATCAGGGATAACTTTGTGCCCAACTATGTAACCAACCCCTATGATACCCCTAATAAAAACGCAATTCCGCCATCAATTATGATTCCAACCACTGCCGGAACCGGCAGTGATGTCGGTTGCTGGACAGTGGTTACCAATACCGCTGAAAACTACAAAGGCTTTTGCGGTGGGTGGATGTGTATGCCAAAAGTGGCGCTGCTTGATCCGGAAATGACGGTGAGTATGCCGCCGAAACTAACCGCCTCAACCGGCTATGACGCCCTGATACACGCCCTGGAAGCTTACTATCACCGCTACAAAATGCCGCTAACCGATATGTATGCAATCAGCTCAATTGCCAGGATTTTTAAATATCTCGGTCGGGCGGTAGCTAACGGTTCTGACCTGGAAGCAAGGGAACAGATGCTGCTCGCAGCAACTGAAGCCGGTTTGGCCATGAACACAGGTTGTGCCCTTATTCATTCATCAGGATTGCAGCTTACTTCAAAGTTTGGCTTAAGTCATGGAGAGACCCTGGCTATCATGGCCGGACCGGTAATCCGTTTCAATACCATGGCTTGCGTTGAGCGGATGATCGATGTTGCTGAAGCAATGGGTGAAAACGTTGAAGGGCTGGGTATGCTTGAAGCTGCTGACAGGGCAGCAAGCGCCATGCAACGTTTCGCTACTTCTGTCGGTTTGCCAATACATTTGAACAAAGAACTGCACAATCCGGCCAAAATACCGGCCATGGCTGAAATAGCTCTGCAGAATGACAATACATTTGGCAACCCGCGTATTCCAACCAGGGAAGAATTGGAAGAAATCTACAGACAGGCTTACGCCAAATAGTTAAGCAGGTAATTTTACCTCGAATCTCACTTTAGCATTCAAAGGAGGGTGATTGCAGACGAACACTTGCAGCTTGAAAGTATTAACAGATGAAAGGTGGGATGAGCAGTGAAACAAGGAATGCGTGCAGGGTTTAAAACCCTTGAAGGTATGTCTCTTAATCTCTTCAGTGATGATGAGCTGCAGGAAATTCACCAGGCTACACTGATCGTGCTGAAAGAGACCGGAATAAGAGTGTTAGCTGAAGATGCTCAAGACTATTTTTACGGAGGCGGCTGCGTAGTAGATCGCAAAAACAGTATTGTTAAAATTCCGCCGCATGTCGTAGAAGATGCAATTCGTTCTGCGCCAAGTAATTTCCTGATGGCCGGTATCGATCCGGAAGAAGATTTTTGGCTGAAGGCAGGAAGCACCATCGCTTTTACCAACTTCGGTGAAGGGGTGGAAGTAATTGATCCGGTTACCAGGAAAAGAAGCAGAACAACCAAAAAAGACGTTGCCGACGTAACCCGGATGTGCACGGCTATGGACCAGGTTGATTTTTTGGAAAGACCAGTCGGAGCCAATGATGTGCCTGCCCAGGTCCAGCAAATTCATAATGCGGAAGCAGTATTTAATAATACTACCAAGCACTCAATTATCGGCTCCGGTGATGCCTACAGGTGCAGAAAAATAATTGAGCTGGCTTATGCTGTTTCCGGTGGCGAGGAAAAATTCAGGGAACGTCCAATCTACAGTGCAAACACTTGCCCAAACAGCCCATTGATTCTCAATCCCGATACGACAGGGGTAATTATCGAAGCGGCAAAAGGGGGAGCGCCCTGTTCACTGGTTGATATGTTCATGGCCGGTGCAACTGCTCCGGTAACCCTGGCCGGAGCGATGGTCATTCAAAATGCAGAGCTTCTCTCGGCCGTAGTACTGGCCCAGTTGGTCACAAAAGGGCACCCCTGCATTTACGGAACATCGTCGCTCAGTTTTGACTTACGGACAACAACATCACCGGTAGGAGCGCCCCAACTGGCCCTGGTCAGTGCGGCTACGGCTAAAATGGCCCAATTCTACCAGCTGCCCAGCTGGGCAGCCGGTGCCTAGTCAGACAGTTACCTGCCCGACGCCCAGGCAGCCCATGAATCGACCCTGACGGGTCTGGTTGCCGCCCTGGCCGGAATCAACATGATCTACGGCCTTGGCATGCTGGCCCAGGGAATAACATTCGACTATGCGCAACTGATCATCGACAACGAAATAGCAAGAATGATCAAAGAAGTTGTCGCTGGAATTAAGGTTGACAGAGATACTCTGGCTTTGGAAGTGATCCATGCGGTAGGTGCCGCTGGTGAATACATTAGCCATGAGCATACCTTCAGCCGTTTCAGGGAAGTAGCATCACAGAATAAATTGATCTACAGGGGTACCCGTGACGCCTGGGAACACGCCGGTTCGAAAGATATGACCGAGCGGGCTTACGAAGAGGCGCTGCAGATTTACAACACCTTCAAGATCAAGCCTCTGCCGCAAGATGTTATATTTAAAATGAGATCAATTGTTAACGAAGCAGAAGAACATTTTTCGGTTAAGCTGAGTACAGAATAAAAAAGTGAGGTGAGCATATTGATTGAAACAAGAATGGGTGACGGTTCATTTGTATCACTGAGCCGGGACGAAGTAATGCGCGACATAGAAGAAGGTGTCGCCGATGCTGTCAAACGCGGCAAGATAGACCCGCTGAGCACTGGTGAGATGGAACACTTAGTCGACATCGTCTGCCGTCCGCAGAAATTTGTCTCCGTTGAAAAAGGTAATGAACTGGTATTAACCTATGATTCAGGTACCTTGAAAGTAACCCGTTTAGGCATACCGATCGGCATGCCCCAGATCCTGCAGCTCTACGAAAGAGTATTCGCAGCCGATTCGCTCGAACTGGCTTACGTACACTACAGCTTTAAAACCATCAAATCGATTGTGCCCGAAGAGCAGTATGCCGTAGCCGAATCATCGCTGGTAACCACCGCCCCCCTGCTTTACGGGGCAATGCCCAACCTTCCCCTTTACACCCAGCCAGACGGCCCCTGTCTTAATGCGGCCGAACTGTTGCCGAAAGGCAGAATCGCTGAAGCGAAACAAGCTCAGGAAGAAGCGGCAGAGTACGCCATCAAAGATATGGTCTTTGTATCAAGCGGAGTCTATGAAGCAGGAGCAGACGGCATTGATTTTGATACTACCGCTGCCGCCGGTGACGCTGAATTCTATGCCACCCTGATGGCAACGGAAAAACTGCGCGCCAAGTACCCCGACATGGCTATAGAAATTGGAATGGCCGGTGAATTTGTGCTCGGTTTCCACGGAGAAATACAGTACGATGGTGTTCGCCTGGCCGGGCTTTACCCGCACCAGCAGGTTAAGCTGGCCGAAAAAGCCGGGGCAACCGTCTTCGGTGCAGTGGTTAACACCAACAGCAGCCGCAGTTTCCCCTGGAACCTGGGCCGGGCAGTAACCTTCTGCAAGGCCTGTGTTGAGGCGGCCAATATTCCTGTCCACGCCAACGTTGGCATGGGCGTTGGTGCCGTACCCCTGGTCATGACCCCCCCGATCGATTGCGTCTCGCGCGCCTCTACAGCGATGGCTGAAGTAGGCAAGCTTGACGGGTTATAGGTAGGCTACGGGGATCCTGCCGGAATGGCTTTAGCTCATATGCATGCTTCGGGCATGGGCGGAATACGCACTGCTGGAGATCTGGTAGCGCGGATGCAACTGTCCCGGAAAATGCGCTTAAATGATGCTAAAAAATATGTGGCCGACAGATTGAAAGTATCGGTAGCAGACCTGGCTGATGAAGTAATTATGAACGAAGTGCGCCAGGATCTGGATATCGCTACGGTTTATGCCGGCATGGGTGAAATGTCGAGAGGCATTGAGGCAAAGTTTCGCATTGCCAAACTGCTTGATCTTGAGATTAACTCGGTAGAACGTTTCTTAAGAAAAACAAAGTGGCAGCAGTAGGAGGAGAAAAATGGAGAATCAGGAGTTTTTAACTAAAGTAATCGATTCGATCATCAGCGGTGACGGGGTTGAAGCCGAACAGCTAGCCCGGCAGGCCCTGGATAATAAGATGGATCCGCTCGAAGTGATCAATAAAGGCTATGTAGCAGGAATCAAGCAGGTTGGCGACATGTTTGAGTGTGGTGAACTTTTTCTGCCTGAATTGATCCAGGCTGCTGAAGCGGTTAAAAATGCCACCGAAATTCTCAATGCCGCGATCAGTGGCGGCGCTGAAAAAGTCAAGGGTAATGTTTTAATCGCCACGGTTGAAGGTGATATCCACGACATCGGTAAGGCGATCGTTGTTTCACTGCTGGTGGCAAACGGTTTTAATGTGCTTGATATGGGTCGCGATGTCCCTACTCTCGATATTGTAGCAAAGGCAGAAGAATTCAAAGCCGATGTCATCGGAACCAGCGCTCTTTTAACCACCACTATGGTTAAACAGAAGGAGTTGGAGGAGATGCTGGTCAAAGAGGGCTTGAAACACAAGTACAAGACTATAGTGGGCGGCGCGCCGGTTACCGTGCGCTGGGCAGAAAAAATTGGCGCCGATGCTTATGCTGAAAACGCAGGCGAAGGGGTTAATAAAATTATTAGCCTGATCAACAAAAGCTGATAGTAAATGGCAACATAATCTTTGCCCATGCTGGAGAATAAGGCAATTCACTGGTATAATGAACAAAAAAGGAGTTGATATAAATGGCAGATTACGAAGCTTTAGCAGCTGCAATTATTGAGTGTAATGCAGCAAAAGCCGGCGAACTGACCCAGAAACTGGTTGACGAAGGCGTAAAGCCCTCAGAAATCATCAATATGGGCCTGATTGGCGGCATGAACGTGGTCGGAGACCGCTTCAAAAAAGGCGATATGTATGTGCCTGAGGTAATGATGGCCGCCAAGGCGATGCACGCCGGCATGAACATCGTTAAGCCGCTGCTGCTGGAAGGCGAATCATCCTCGACCGGCAAAGTTATTGTA
>CAYWDA010000175.1:0-2694 GCA_964456945.1 uncultured Syntrophomonadaceae bacterium | reverse complement strand
GTTTTGATCTTTTTCAAAATACCCTTCGACCCCATCTCTACACCAGATGTGGGTGATGCTGTAGGTTTTACCGTCTTCGCTGAAACGGTAGAGATAGGTGCGATCCACCTGTAAAAATTCACCCATGCTTTTTAGAGCATAGTTAATGCCGTCATCAATTTGTTCGAGCGGCAGGTTAATAAAGTTGGAAGAAATCCTTGAAATAATATTTTCAAAGGCCAGGCGTTCGGCCAGGGCTTCTTCAGCTTGTTTGCGTTCTGCTATTTCCCAGGCAATATCCGCAAAGTAAGAAACTACCTGGATATCGTTTGCCGTGAAATCCTGTTTTTTGTTACCAACCCCTAAAATGGCAACAATCCTGTCATTACGCATAATAGGTACTACAAGTTCACGAACTACCGGGGCATGTCCTTCAGGGAGCCCTTTACGGTATGGTAAACTGTTGTAGTCATTATGGATAACCGGTTCACGCTGGCGTAAACAATCGACCCATATCCCGGCTTTATCGACACTGTACTGCATGCCGCTTTTTTCGCCCATTTCACAAAAATATTTTAGGGTATCGGTTGACCAGGCTTTCAGGGTAAGCTGCTTTTCATCAGGGCTGACGAAATGGTAAAAGCCAATCGGGCTTTGAACAACTTTACACACCTCATCTAAGGTTCGTTGCAGAACCGCGTCTAGCTTATTGGCGGTGGCAAATCCCATCAGATCTACCCGGGCCTGCAATAACTGTTCAGCCTGTTTGCGTTTAGTTATATCAATAAACGTTTCCAGTAAAACTTCTTCGCCTTCCAGCATAATTTCAGTAACCGACTTTAAGATAGGGATAATCTGGCCATCATTGCGGCGCAGGATGCGCTCGGAGTTGTCAAGTTTCTGACCCTTATCCAGAATCGGGCATTCATGCTGCTCTGCCGGGCAAAGGTAGTCGCCGCACTGGCTGCCAATCAACTCTTCAGGACTTTCTACCCCGGCCAGTTTACAGACTACCGGGTTAACCCAGCGGATGGTGCGATTTTTATCAATGATCGCCACACCAAACAGACTGTTTTCAAGCACCGTGGTCATGTTTTTGTTGGCGATAGATAAAGCCTCTTCAGCTTTTAGTCTGCTAAGCAGTGAGCCAATTTGACCGGCATAGAGTTCGATAACTTCGCGGTTTTGAATCACTTTGCCTTTTGGCATGAAGAAGATAATGTCACCCATAGTTTCCCGACCGCCGTAGGCCATTTCAATCACATAGATATCGCCTATCCCAAAGAGTTCTTGCAGCATAAAGGCAGTAGTCTCATTGATAGCTCCCATTGAGGTTTCAAAAAGGCTACGGAAGCGGACCAGCTTTCCACCTTCAATCTTACGCAACCGCTCGGGTTTTATATCCCAGGCCCGGCCGGTTAAGCTAAACCCGAGTGTTTGCGAGGCTGCAAAGATTGCAGCAGGAACCCCGGCGATGGCCCGGGTAACTGTTTTGGTGCGGCCTTCTTCATAGGTGTTTATCGCCGCAAATTTTGCCCCGGAGAGTTTTTGCAGTGTTTCAACCGGTTCGCTGTAGTCAAGGGTGGCCAGGTTTGAAGCGATCAGTTTTTCGGATAGTTCCAGCAGCGAATGCACCGTGGTCAGTTCTTCCCTACGAGATGTGATCTCGTTAAAAATGGTCGTAAAATAGCCCGGTTTGTCACTGTAGGCTACTACTGCGTACCAGCGCTTTAACGGTTCGGAGTAATGTTCGAAGTTTAAGCTTATGCTGTCAAGGGCTACCTGCCCATAAACGCCGATCCAGTCAAATTCTGCTTTTTCAATGCCAGGAAGAACTTTAGTGACTTTTTTACCGATTATCTCTTTCCGTTTCAAACCGGTGATATCTTCAAAGGTGCTGTTTGCTTCAAGGAAGATGTAGTCCACCGGGTTGCCGCGATCATCTAAAATGATCTGGTGATAGGCAAAAGCACTGGGCAGGTGTTCGATCGGGATTCTGTAGCTGTCTTGCTCCGGTTTCAACAACAAACACTTCTTTCAGCAGAAATAAAAGGCAGGCATTATTTTTACAGCAATGATTTATATTCTCTTATTATTCAAGTGTTCCTGCCTGATAAGTAATTATATCAGTTGGTTTGGGCGTGTGCCAAGCCTTTGCATTGGTCGGTCTTGCGGTGCCTGATATGCGGCAGCGTGTTTTAACAAAGCATTTCTGTTTCTAATAACAGCAAGTTACTGCTGAGTTGATGTGACAAATACCCCGTCCTGTAGACACAGGGAGATAAAAAGGATTATCTGACTGCGATAACGAATATCGTTCAATAATAATCAGGCTGAATGTCATTGATAGTTTAAAGGAGCAGGAAGTATCCTGGAACAGAACAACAACGACGTTGCTAAAAAAGTGAAACAACCAACTCCGCGCACCCCTGCCCTGTATTGGTCGCCAAAATTTGCTGCCCTGGTTATTATTCTACTACTGGCGGCCGGTATTTATGGTTCGTGGGTAACCTTGATCAGGGCTGACCATAACATGCGTAGTGAACTGCTCATTCAGACTGAAATGGTGACGCAGGCAATTAACGTTGAAAAAGTCAAAACTCTCAGTGGCACCGATCTAGACCTTGAAAATCCAGATTACCTGCGGTTAAAAGAGCAGCTGTCCAAAATTATTTCTGCAAACGAAAAATGTCATTTTATCTACCTGATGAGCCA
>CAYWDA010000174.1:0-4220 GCA_964456945.1 uncultured Syntrophomonadaceae bacterium | reverse complement strand
CATTGATGACAAGATGATCAACCGGGCTAATGAACAGGAAATTACCGTGCCCGAATTGGCTGAGCGCTTTATCAAGGCTTACGAAGAAGATGTTTCTGCCCTGCGGGTGCGTCCGGCAGATATAACACCGCGGGCGACAGAACATATACCCCAGATCATTGAACTGATCGAGCGACTGATCGAAAACGGTTATGCTTATGCCAGTGAAGGCGATGTTTATTATGATACTGCCCGTTTTGCAGATTATGGCCGCCTGTCGCATCAGAAACAGGATGAACTACTGGCCGGGGCCCGGGTTGAACCGGGTGAAAAGAAGCAAAGTCCACTCGATTTTGCTCTTTGGAAGCAGAGAAAAGAGGGTGAACCATTCTGGACGAGCCCCTGGGGTGAAGGGCGTCCGGGCTGGCATATCGAGTGCTCGGCAATGTCAACCCACTTTATGAACGATACGCTAGATATTCATGCCGGAGGCGCGGACCTGATCTTTCCCCATCACGAAAATGAGATTGCCCAGACCTGGGGAGCAGATCAGCGGCCTCTGGCCCGCTACTGGATGCACGCCGGCTACCTAAATATAGAAGATCAGAAGATGTCTAAATCGCTCGGTAATGTGCGCACCGTGCGCGAGCTGGTTGCGCGCCATGACCCGTTAGACCTGCGCTTCCTGATTCTTTCAGCACAGTACCGCAGCCCGCTTAATTTTAGTGCAGACCTGGTGGCCCAGAGCCGCTCGGGAAGGCAGCGGCTACAGGAGATGGTAGCCAACGTATTCAGCGCTTTAAGCGAGGCCGGGTACGCCACAGGCGTTCACGAAGAGAAACTTCGCGCTTCCCTGGCCGAAGCTGGAGCTCGTTTTGTCGAAGCGATGGATGATGACTTTAATACCGCTGACGGCCTTGGTGTGCTCTTTGATCTGGCACGCAGCTGCAATATTTATCTCAAGGAAGGCCACCCTTACAACAAGGGTTTACTTGAAGAAACACTACAGTATTATCGTGCTGTAAACGATATATTTGAAATTCTCGACATATCAACCCCTGAAAATCTTGATGAGGATATCAGTGCAATGATTGCCCGACGTGATGAGGCGCGTGCTGCCAAAGATTGGGCTGAATCCGACCGCCTGCGCGATGAACTGCTCGGGCGGGGGATTATTATCGAAGATACCCCCCATGGAACCCGCTGGAAAAAGAAACAGTAGGCTTTTGTTCCAAGAGAAAGCGTCTTACAATTTAATGAGGATGAACAAGTTTCTGCGGAGGTGTTAATTAGTTGGCCTATATCAGGGAAAGAACAATTGAGTCGGCCTGGCGGATGGTGCTCTGGAACTGTGCCCGCTACGGCTATAGCTACCAGATTAAAAAGGGCAGTTACGAAGGACAGTTGCGCAAACAGCTTGATCATCTCGCGGTGATCATTGAAGAACCATACACCCGCCCCCTGGCGGTCTGGCTGCCCGAAAACTGCGGCATTCCTGCGCCAACATCAGAAGAGCGCATCCAGGAATATTTTTACGACTACCTGGCCACGGACACCAAGGGTGAAATGGAAGACTATACCTACGGTCAGCACATGGCTCCCCAGCTGCCGCAGGTTGTTGATCTGCTCAACTGCTCTGGTGGCGCTACCAATCAGGCGTGCATGAATATTGGTGGTCGAGAAAATATTGAGCTCGATGACCCCCCCTGTTTGCGGGTAGTTGATTTTAAAGTAGTTGACGGGCGTCTGCACATGACCGTATTTTTCCGCTCTTGGGATATCTTCGTCGGTTTTCCGGAAAATTTAGGCGGTCTTCAATTGCTAAAAGAATATATTTTGATGCAGCTGAAGTTTCCGGTTGCCGATGGCCCGATAACTGCTTATTCATCCGGGGCCCATATCTACGAGCAGTATTTCCCGATTGTAAATTTACTTAATGCCCACAAATGTTAGTTTTAGGGCAACTAGGATTTTAATGAGGTGCTACAGGTGTACGATGATCATAATAATCCAGAAAACGAGACTGCGGAAAACAGCGAGGAGTTGATCGCTGGCCGGCATGCCGTCCTGGAGGCACTGCGTTGCGGCAAGCCTTTGCAGATACTATTGGCTGAGGGTCAGAAGGGTGCGGTTATCGATGAAATAACCCTGCTTTCACGCCAGCGAAAAGTACCTGTTCAGCGTATGTCGCGGGAAGCATTTTTAAATAAGGCCGGTGATATTTCCGGAAACCAGGGGGTAGCGGCTCTGGTTCCTCCCTTTCAGTATTACGAGCTTGATGAGCTGATCTCTATTTCGCGCACCCCGCAGGGTCATCCGTTTTTAATTATGCTTGATCATTTAGAAGATCCCCACAACCTGGGCGCTGTTATGCGTACCGCTGACGCTGCGGGAGTGCATGGCCTGATTATCCCCAATCACCGTGCTGCCGGGGTTACTGCTGCTGTGCGCAAGGTGGCTTCAGGCGCGGCTGAAAGGATGCCTGTGGCTATGGTTACCAACCTCAGCCAGGCCGCTGTCACGCTTAAAAAAGAAGGTTTCTGGCTTTATGGTGCCGAGGGAGATGGTGCCGAAGAATACTACCGGGCCGATTATTTGCGCCCGCTGGTCCTGGTGCTTGGTTCTGAGGGAAAAGGACTGTCGCGTCTGCTGCGCCAGAATTGTGATTTGATCATATCAATTCCTATGCCCGGGGCAGCCGCAGGATCGCTTAACGTTTCTGCTGCTGCGGCAGTGCTTATTTACAATGCTCTGGCAAAGCGGGAAAGGTGGATTTCGTGAGATCTCTGCCGGCGCTGATTCTGATAGTCGACGGTTACAATATTATCGGAGCCTGGGACGATCTAAAGGCTTTGAAAGAAGCTGATTTCGGTAGCGCCCGTGACCAGCTAATCTCTACACTCTCCGCTTATTACCCGTGGTGCTGGGAAAGAATTATCATTGTTTTTGACGGACAGCGTTTCAACTGGGAGCACTTAGACGGAGTAGAGGTGGTTTTCACCGAGGGAAGTGAAAGCGCCGATACGATGATAGAAAAACTGGCTGCCGGCCTGTCTCCTGGTTACCGGGTTGAAGTGGCTACCTCTGATTTTGCAGAACACAGAGCTGCTGCTGCCCTGGGGGCTTCAGTCTTATCAGCACAGGCTCTTAAAGAGCGCCTGGAAGAGCAGAAACTAATCTACCGCAATCGTTTAAACAAATCTACGCAGAAAAGTGGAATAATGATAAATGACCTGCTCCAGCAGTCGGTTATCGATAACCTTGAAAGGCTGCGTCGTCCCTGATTGTGCCAAACGAACCAAAAGGTTTAATTTGCTTGACCCTGAAGGGTCTTTGCGTTATAATGACGAGGAAAGCCTGCAACGTTCCCACCTTTAGATATCCAAACGGAGGCGATAGGTTTGAGCTTGTTAGCTCATGAGTTAAAGTATTCCTGTCAGAGCGACCCGAATTTGGAATTCCGCAGTGATGAAGAGATTGTGATGGAAGCCAAAGGCGGCGACATTATCGCCCTGGAGTTTTTAATCAATAAGTATAAGAATTTTGTTAAGGCTAAGGCAAGATCGTATTTCCTGATTGGCGCTGACCGTGAAGATATCATCCAGGAAGGGATGATTGGTCTCTACAAGGCAATTCGTGACTTTCGGGATGACAAACTTTCTTCCTTTCGTGCATTTGCTGAACTTTGCATTACCCGCCAGATTATTACGGCGATCAAGACGGCAACGCGGCAAAAACATATTCCTTTGAACTCATACGTTTCATTAAATAAACCGATTTATGACGAAGACTCTGACCGAACTCTGCTTGATATCCTTTCCGGCACCAAGATCACTGACCCTGAAGAGCTGATGATCAATCGTGAGGAATATAAAGATATCGAGTTCAAAATGGGTGAGATATTAAGTGAACTGGAATGGAAAGTGCTGACCCTCTATCTTGAAGGCAAATCCTACCAGGAAATAGCAGTTGACCTGCAGCGTCATGTTAAGTCGATTGACAATGCTCTGCAGCGCGTCAAGCGGAAGCTGGAACGATATTTAGAGGTTCGTAAAACCTGATGTTTTCTTTAGAATTCTTTCGTCAATGAGCTTTTATTGCTGTTGACTTTTAAAATTTCGCGGTGTATAATCAGAGTCGCTTTAAACGCGGGTGTAGCTCAATGGCAGAGCCCTAGCTTCCCAAGCTAGTCGCGTGGGTTCGATTCCCATCACCCGCTCCATCGACGACGCGGGGTGGAG
>CAYWDA010000173.1:0-6664 GCA_964456945.1 uncultured Syntrophomonadaceae bacterium | reverse complement strand
ATAGAGATGCTCGTCACCTTCGTACAGAACGCCATACTCATAGTAGAAATCAGACCATTCGGGGTAGAGGTCTTTCCAGAAACGCTGAAAAAAGAGGTTCAGGTAAGAATCGGGAAAGGTGTCGAGATCATATTCATAAACAAAATAGGTGCCGGGATCAGCATCTTCTTCTTCAACCCAGGCGACTTGATCAACTTTGAGGGTAATGATATGCGCCAGTTCGTGGGTGATTGTATCAAATAGCAGCTCAGCATTAAGATTCAGATCTTCGTCCAGCATATCGCTCAGATCAAGGCTGAAGATGAAAAAGCCCGCGTCGCCTTCTATTTCTTCTATTGCTCCTAAAAAGTTATCATAACCATCGGTAAAGATCTCAAAATAAGCGATCTGTCTCAGGTACTGGTCAGGAATCAGGCCGGCGACTGCTTCCCAGATCAGATCGGCTATGTAAAGCTGTTCCTGTATGGTCATCAGATCTTCAATAGTGTAATCAAGACTATCTTCAAACCTTTCGTAACGGCCATCTTCAATTTCCGGCAAAACGACTCGACCCAGAATGCCGTCTTCGACTTCAAAATAGGCAATAATCAGATGGTCAACCTGATCATAATAACTATTAAAATCAAAAGTAGAGAAGTCGTAAACGGTTTCAAAATCGTTTTTGGCTATTTCTGAATCTGTCAACTCCTGATCAGATGAATAATCTTCAGGGTTGTCAGAAAGGCAGCCAGTTACAAATAGCGATGTCAACAGAAATGCAAGCAGGATTAGCCTGGTGATATTTTTCATAAAAACTCCTTTCGCCATCCGGAAGCGGCACAACATGTAACTGTTCTTATTTGCTATAATGGATCATATCTCCTGCAGAAAGAGGTGCGGCAACCATGGATTTACACAAGTTAATAGCAGCTAAGAAAGTTCTGATCTTTGATGGTGCGCTTGGGACGGAGCTGGCCAAACGCGGCTTAGAGACCAGCGGCGCTCTTAGCCTGACCAACCCTGAAGCAATTCTTGATTTTCACCGGGAATATGCAGCAGCTGGAGTAGATATCTTAAGCACTAATACTTTTATTATGAATAGAATATCTGTTGAATCGCACGGACTAGATATAGATTTGCGAGAGGCGAACCTGGCCGGGGTGAGGTTGGCCAGGGAAGCTGCCGGGGCAGAACAGCTTGTTTTTGGCGATCTTGGCCCAACCGGCAAGCTGCTTGAGCCTTATGGTAGCTTCAGCGAAGAGCAGTTCTATGAGGCATT
This sequence comes from uncultured Syntrophomonadaceae bacterium, assembly GCA_964456945.1. GTDB lineage: Bacteria > Bacillota > Dethiobacteria > DTU022 > DTU022 > CAYWDA01. The sequence goes on along the minus strand of CAYWDA010000173.1, from coordinate 5,406 downwards.
CAAAGAGCAGGCACTGATGCTCGTCGAGGGCGGGGTGGATGGCTTAATTATTGAAACCATGACCGACCTGCGTGAAGCTGTCTGCGCTTTGCAAGCCTGCAAAGAAGTTACCAGTATGCCAGTTATCGTTACAATGGCTTTTGCAACTTTGGATAAGGGTGGACGAACGGTAATGGGCAACTCGGCAGCGGAAATTGCCACATCTCTTGAGCAGCACGGAGCTGATGCGATCGGGGCTAATTGTGGCGAACTGACACCGGAAGAGATGGCGCAGATTGGAGCTTTCTATAAGGCGCATACTGGCTTACCGCTTTTAATTCAACCCAATGCCGGTCGGCCAAAACTGGTTGCCGGAAAGACGGTCTATGATATGGTTCCGGAAGATTTTGCCGATGGCGTGATCAAGTGCATCGAAAATGGTGCTTCGCTGGTCGGTGGTTGTTGTGGAACAACTATTGAGCATATTAAGGCAGTAGTAAGCCGGCTCAGGTGATTTTTTAGACGGCGCTGATCATTCTTCAGTTTCATTTTCTGTTTTTGGTTTAGCGAAGTAAAACTTGATTTTTCTGCCACCACTGATTACTGCATCGCCAAGGGTGCGAGCCAGATTTTCGGTCTTGCGCAGGGTCAATTTCCCCGCATCCCAGGTTTTACGCGTGGTTTTGGTGACCAGATTCTGCCCATAGCGGATTGGCCTTGTGCCAGCTTTTGCTGTGGCCCTGATTACCGCCTTGGTGACATTGTAGGTTGATTCACCGAGCACCTTGGCCAGCAGTACAGTAGACTGGGCTGCGGCGGCGCGCCGCAAAGTGCTTTTTTCCGGTTTAACCAGGGATGAACAGTATCTTCTGGTGATGATACCGACCCTGATTGTCAAAAAAGCATTGGCGGAACCCTGGATGATCGAATTAGTGATCACTACCGCGGCTGCGTTAAAGCCGGGAGTGAGGGAAGAGAGAGAGCTACCCATGACCGAGGCGATTACCGGTTCCAGCTGATCTTCGAGCAGATCAAGGTTCTCTATTTTTGTAGCTAAAAATGCGGTAGCGAAAACGTTGCCGTAAAGATAAGCCAGGTCGCGCAGGCTTGGGCGCTGGTTGTAGAGAATTGTTACCTGCCAGATCATACGAAGCTGGGCCAGGGTAACGATAACCGCGTCAAGGGCGCCGTACTGCGAAATGGCAGTCATGATGAATACTGTAGATGCTGCTGCTTTAATGTTTTCATCAGCCTGGCTGTCAAGCTGTCTCAACGCGGCTTCCAGCGACGGCAAATCTTCGGCATTGACAGGGACGGCGGTTTCCTTAAGGTTAGGGTTTTTAGCCAGCCTTGCAGCAAGCCTTTTCAGGTAGGTTCTGTAGGCCTCACTTTCAAGATTTTCAGGTGGAAACATAGCCACAGGTTTTTGAAAGATGGCAACCAGGGGCAGAATAATTACTGCAGCGTAAATGATTAGCAGTGAGTAAAGGACAATTTGGCCGAACAGGGGATGCACATTAGCGCTGAAACTAACTACCTGGTTAGTCTGGTTAACTACAAAAATGATCAGCAGGACTGTCAGAAAGATAATAACTAAAATAACCAGTTTCTTAAGCTGGCCAAGCATAACGCCACCTCATCCGTGTCAGGATTATATTAATGTTCAATAACTAGATTATACCCTTTTTTCTGATCTGAGGCTGAGAGTCAAAGGGTTATGGTAGAATAGTGGCGTTAAGCAAGTATTCCACAGGTGGTGTAAATAGATGAATACATTTAAAACTGCCTGCCCTCTCGACTGCTGGGATCAATGTGCCCTGCTGGTGCGGGAAGACCAAGGCAGGGTTATCTCTATCGGGCCTGACCCGTCGCAAACGGTCACCGGCAATTTGATCTGTAGAAAAGGGCGTATGCATCTTGAACGACTTTATCACCCTGATCGCCTGCACTATCCGCTCCTGAAACAGGACGGTTCGTTTAATGTGATCAGTTGGTCTAAAGCAGTTAAGCTGATTACTGATAAAATAACCGGGGCCATTGAAAAAGACGGGCCACTATCTCTGCTGCACTTTTTTAACGGTAGTTACAGCGGACTGTTGAAGAATATTGAATCGCGCTTTTTCAGCGCCCTGGGGGGCTGCACTACCGGAGAGGGTAGTTTATGCTGGGGTGCGGGGCTGAAGGCCCAAAAATATGATTTTGGAGCTTCTGTCGGACACCCTTACGCAGATCTTTCTAACTCGCGGTTGGCCATAATCTGGGGACGCAACCCGGCGCACACTTCGCTTCACCTGCTGCCGCATATTCGCCAGGCCCGCAAAAAAGGAACCAGGGTAATCCTGATTGACCCATTGCGCACGGCTACAGCAGAGATTGTTGATGAACATATCAGTATAAAGCCGGGCAGCGACGGAGCACTCGCCCTGGCTATTGCCCGGGAAATGATCGTTAACGGGTGGATTGACCGGCGATTTATTGATCAAAGCTGCAGCGGCTACGAGCAGTTTGCGGCAATGTGCGCTGAATATACACCGCAGGTGGCAGCCAGCTTAACCGGACTTACTGACGTTGAAATTGAGCGACTTGCTTTCTGCTATGCAGAAAATAAACCGGCGGCGATTTTGATCGGTATTGGTCTGCAGCGGCACAGCAACGGGGGCAGTACTGTAAGGGCAATTGATGCTCTTGCTGCTTTAAGCGGTAATATTGGTGTGGCCGGCGGCGGGGCAACTTATGCCAACTTCCGGATCAGTCCCCAGGTTGATCATGCCTACCTGGAAGGTGAAGATCTTGGTCCGCAAAAGCGCAGTTTTGCCAAACCGCAGTTAGCGGCAGCCCTGAAAGAGCTGCAAAACCCCCCGGTGAATTTTCTCTACATCAGCCGGGCCAACCCCCTGGTACAGGTTGGTGACAGCGGCAGGTTGCGCAGCGCCATGGCTGCTGTACCTTTCATTGTTACCAGTGAACACTTTTTGACAGATACGGCTGCCGCGTCTGACCTGGTGCTACCTGCTGCAGCTTTTTTGGAAGCTGAAGACCTATTTTTTAATTCCATGAGCCACCAGTACCTGGTTTACGGGTCGCGCGTCGTAGCACCAGCCGGTGAATGCCGGCCGGAATATGAACTCTTTAAGGAACTGGCTGCCAGGCTTGGCTTGAGCGGCTTTCCTGACCTGGAACCCGATCAGTTATTATCGAAACTGATCGAACCGCTTACAAAAAAAACCGGCATTACGCTTGATCAGATCAAGAGAGAAACGCCTCTGCTGCTGCCCGGAGGCACTGCTATACCCTGGACCGATGGCCGGTTTAAGACGGCTGACGGCAAGTATAATTTTTATGCTGCCGGAGCTGAAAAGGAGGGTGGTGACGCGCTGCCCTGTTATCGTGAACCGCTTGAACTTGGCGATCAATCGATGCGCAACGAAGGCTTTCGCTACTGGTTTGCCACTCCGCACGCGCGTGAAACGATCCACTCCACGCATCGTCTGCCTTCCTATGCCGAAACTCCAATGGCCTTTCTGCACCCGTTGACGGCAGAAGCGGAAGATTTGTCTGAAGGTGAACTGATCAAAGTGGTTTCAAAAAGAGGTTCAATAGAAGTTGTAGTGAAAATTACCGATCGTGTGCCGCCTGATACGGTTATGGTTTACCAGGGTTGGTGGCACGGCAGTGGGGCTGCAGTTAACAATCTTACCTCTGATCGCACTACAGATATCGGTAAGCAGGCGGCCTATTACGACTGCCTATGCCGCATTGACCGCCTGCACGGTTAGATCAAATCAATATATTCTTTGCCCTTAAGCAGAGCTTCTTCAATGCCCCCGGCCAGGGCGCTTTTACTCGGCTTTATATGAACAAGACAGCGATAAGCTGGTAACAGCTTTTACCAATGTCATTGCGGAGACCCTGGCCAAAGGAGAAAAAGTGCAGATTGCAGGCTTCGGCACCTTTGAAGTGCGCGAAAGGGCTGCCAGCAAGGCCCCTGCTTTCAAAGCGGGGAAAGCCTTTAAAGATATGCTGAAGTGATTTAGATATGAGCTTCTAGTTGTAAGCAGGGCCTCGTGGAAACGGGGCACTACTTATACTGATATTTATAGTTATTACATTTTTAAAGATATGGATGAAGGCTGCTACAGCGTCAAATTCCACCTTCCGAACGAAAACTGGTTTTTCCGCCCAAAAAAACTGATATTCTTGGCATGGAGACTGAATATAACTCAGATGTTGATCCAACAACGGGCATAACCGATTGTGTAGCTTTAGCAGCGGACGAGGACAAGCTATTCGTCGATGCAGGCGTGTACCTACAGGAAGTTAACCTTGTGGAAAAAATCACTGTAAGCAAAACAGCTGTTACATCCTATAGTCGTAAACACAACTGGACGATTAATAAGTGGGTTCAAACTGAAAAGGGGCTTACTACAGGTGAGCATAATGTGCCCAAGATTTGGTTGTATCCCGATCACAGCGGTGATGAAACCGCCAGTTGGTATGTGGATGTAAATTATTCAGGTTTTGTAGACAGCGGTCACACTGTGAGCGGCAATATAACTATTGTCAACACAGGTGATCTTGATGCTGTGATTAAAACTGTAAACGATATTATGGGAAGTACCTCAGTAAATGTTGAACTTAATGTAGAGTTACCCTATACCCTCGCAGTTAATGAGACCCTGATTGGCACTTACAGCGTAACAGGATTTAACCATGGTTCCAACGAAGTGACAGTTACTACTGCAAAAGGCTTATACTATGGCAGCGCAGAATTAATCTGGGGCGAGCCTGAGAGCGAGTTTAATCATACGGTTTCAATCAAGGACGTAAGCGATATCAGACGCTACAACGACGGCCGGATCAATTACTCATTGTGCAATGCCCCGGCAGATACACCCTTAGAAACACTGCACCGTGTCGCTACGATGCGCTGGCCGATCGAGCAATGCTTTGAGGAGTGTAAGAGTTATCTTGGGATGGGCCATTGCGAAACTCGCTCTTACCGGGCCTGGTATAGGCACATGCTTTTTGTGATGGTTGCTCACCTTTTTACCATAATGCTCAGGTTGCGCTTTAAAAAAACAGCTGTACTAACAATGCCGATGGCTAAACGGCTAATTGCCGCGGCCTTGACTAAAGATCAGCGTATATACCGTAAAGTTTTAGATGATATTCTCTATTATTTGAAGCGTAATATGATTGTTTATCATTCTCACCGGAAGAAAGCACTTCGAAAGCTTGCTTTGGGTGAGACGTGAGTTAAGTTTCGCTGTAGTGCTAGGTTATTTATTTCGGTGTATTCCAGCACTTGGTTGACTGCAGACTGCCGTTAATAGTTGGTTTTTAGGGCTGAACTTGCTATAATATCTCAATCACCCAGAACAGCAAGAGATAAAAGAAGATGGGACAATACATTACATCAGCTCGGTT
>CAYWDA010000172.1:0-10290 GCA_964456945.1 uncultured Syntrophomonadaceae bacterium | reverse complement strand
ATGATTATTGCCCAACAGCAGCTCGAAGTATCGGTAGCCAAGCAATATGCGGAAAAAGGAATAAAGATCGCGATGCCGCTCACCGATATGTTAGGAATTCATCAGGAATTTGATAAATGTCACTCCCGGATAGAGCGCAGAACATATTATGTCTTAAATGATGCCTCTTGTGTTTTCAAAGATGTATGGCCGGATGTAGCTGCTGTTGGCATGGTCGTCAGGGAACGCCTTGTTATTCATCGTGGCGAAGACAAAGAGATTATGGATGAAGAACCCACGGTAGAAACAGAAAGCTAGATCATCAGCAGGCAAATGAATGCTGAAGAGTTTGCCTGCTTTTCGAGACACCACTGGGCGATTGAGAACGGTCTACACTGGGTTCTGGATGACGCGTTGCGGGAAGACCGCTGTGCGGCAAGAAAAGGTCATGCAACAGAAAATATTGGTCTGATGCGAAAAATCGTATACAACCTGTTAAAATTTGATAGCGACGTTCAAAATATGTCTGTCAGGGCGAAGCAAATATTCTACTGTAATAATCCGGACGCTGTATGCAGGCTGCTCTTTGAAGTCGTTCCGGGTACCGGCAAATAGCTATCAAATCTACAAATTTTTAAGTAAACGCGTGTTGACTTTTAAGGCAGATCAACCTCTGGTCTGCTGATTCTATTTACACTTCTGGCTGCAATTACCGTTACAAATAATGTTTGCCGCTGCGGCCTGTTCTGGCTCTTCGTGTTTTTCGCCGCTCCTGTTGGCGCGTTTCACCATTTTTATGCAATTGCCCTGGCTCCTTTTCTGATTAAGCTTGACTGCAGCATAGTTAAATCTGTATGATATAGTGGTAATTCAGATCATAAGGGTAAATGAAATGAGGGTATTTAATTTGGAAAGCCGCAATTTGTCAAAATTAGCCATTATAACGTTTGAAGATCTGGTTAGAATTCACGATGCTTCAGTAAAGGTTCTTGAAGAGACCGGAATGGTATTTCAAAGTAATAAAGCTTTGGATCTGTTAAAGAAGCACGGAGCGAAAGTTGCCAACCAAACGGCGTATATTCCCCGCAAAATGGTTGATCAAGCTTTAGCCCAGTGCCCTAAAATAGTCAAATGGCGTGCACTGAATGAGAAGAATACCATCGAAATCGGCAAAGGGCTTTACGCCCAGGCCGGCGGCGGTTCAGTCTATATCCAGGATATCGATCAGGGGCGTCGACTCGGTAAACTTGTTGATTTTTCGAATATCCAAAAACTTTACCAATCAAGCGATGCGATTGACATAGTTGGTTTTTCGCCGGTAGACCCCAGTGATCTAGACGCTAAAGAAAAACACCTGCATATGCAGTATGAAATACTGAACCATAGTGATAAGCCGGTTCACGGACATGTTTGCGGTGGCTTTCAGGCCGGTCAAATGCTGGACATGATGGAAATCGCCTTCGGTGAAGAAGGTTTGTTGAAGAAACACCACGTCATTGGCCTGTCAATTAATACGATTTCACCCCTTGGCTTTGGTGAAGATCAAATCGATACCCTTTTTGAATATGCCAGCCGCAACCAGATCATTATTGCTGCTCCGCTGGCTATTGGTGGGGCGAGTGCTCCTTTAAGCCATGCCGGAATGACAGTCCTGGCCAATGCAGAAATCCTGGGCATTACCGTTTTGGCTCAACTGGTTAATCCCGGTAACCCTGTATTGTTGGCGCCATCTTCTTCATTCGCCGACATACGTACCGGTTCATATTCTTCCGGTATTCCCGATGGGATGCTGCACCTGATCACTCATATCCAACTGTGCCGTGATTTCTATCATCTGCCAACCCGGGTTCTGTGCGGTTCATGCGATTCTAAAGTAGTTGACGCTCAGGCCGGTTTTGAAACCATGCAGAACCTGATGATGTGCGTTTTTGCCGGCTCCGACTTGATAGCTCATGTCAGTGGGGTGCTTGACGGCATAATGACCATCTCTTATGAAAAAATGATTATTGATGAAGAGCTTGTGCGCAGGGCGAAATACCTGGCGGCGCGCACTATCGACGTTTCAGACGAAGCTCTTTCCGTAGCTGTAATTAACGAAGTAGGCGCGGGGGGAACTTTCCTTACCCACCAGAGTGTTTTTGATAACTGCCGTGGCTATCTTTTTACTCCTGGTGTATCAGATTGGTCCAATCACGCCGAATGGAAACGTGAGGGAAGCCAGGATATCGTAACCCGGGCCAATAGCGTTTTCAAAGAAAGGTTGGCTGCTGCGCCTGAGACAATGCTTGATAAAGCAGTTCAGGCTGATCTGAAAGCTTATCTGAAGAAAAACAGCGTTTAGCAGCAATGTCAAGCTGCGTGGTATAAAAGTAGTGTTTAGCTATTATCGGTTGCCAGAGCATAAGCATTTGCCTATGATTTACAACTAAGGGGTGGCCTTTTGACCACCCCTTAGTTGTACTATTGTCGACTCCGTCAGCGGACCTTTACTTAGCGCTTGATCTCCGGTGGAATCAACACGAACTTGCCAACGTGTTTCTTTTCAAGGAATTCCGCCTGAGCTTCTCTGATTTGAGCCAGGGGGGAAGTTTTTGCCACGACCGGTTTTATTTCACCCCGTTCAATGTAAGAAATAAGGTTGGGGAAGACCGGTTCATCCCAGGCTGTACAACCAATCAGGGTTAAATCTTTTAAGTAAAAGGTGCGCTTGTCTAAGGTGACAAGCGGTCCGGCGATCGCTCCGGAAGAAGCATAGCGTCCACCTCTTTTCAAGGCTCGTGTCAGCTCATCGAATGCCGGTCCGCTCACATTATCGATCACTGCATCAACTGATTCCGCATCAATATTGTCAAAAATGTTGCCTTCAAGGATAATCTGGTCGGCGCCAATTGAGTGCAACAGGTTTAGCTCTTGCTCTAAACGGTCGCTGTCTGCTTTGATGTTTGAAAAATGATACGCATCTTCAGCAATCACTGTTGCCCCCCGTCTCTTAGCCAGCTGCACTGCAGCCGAGCCAACTCCGCCTGAAGTACCGGTTACCAACACAACATCACCGGCCTTCACCTGCGCCCGGTGAATCATATTTTCAGCTGCCCCGTATGAACAGGGAATTGAACCTAACTCAGCATCGCTCCAGCTGCACTCTATTGAAAAAACTTCAGAAGCCGGTACTTTAACATATTGAGCGAAAGCTCCGTCAAAATCAGAAGCCATCCAAGTGTTAACCATAGATTTGAATCCAAAGGGCCGCATGCAGGAGCGAACTAAAACACGCTTGCCGATTAGATCAGCGCTAGCATCAGAAGCTGTTTTAACAACACGGCCGCAGCAGTCGGTGCCCTGGATGAAGGGAAACGGTGTCGGGTCGCTCCATCCACCATCTTTCTTTTCAACTGCTTCCTTTTCCTGATCGTCAGACCAACCTTCCGTGCTATTTGTCACTGATTCCGAATACCAACCGATCCTGGTATTAATTTCCGTATTGTTTACCCCGGCGGCTAAAACCTCTATTAATACTTCTCCTTCTTGGATGGTGGGAATGGGAACATCGCGGTAATCAAGAACTTCGAGTCCCCCGTTGCCGGTGGTTACAACCGCCTTCATCAGTGGCTCGTCACCTTTTATAACGAAGCGATATTTGTCTATAACTGTTTGTCTGTTGATTATTTCTTCCGGTTTGCTCATTAGCGCACCCGCCTCCTGTGATCATATTTATTGTGCATCTATCTTTCCACAGATGTCATTCGCGGTCTGTGAAACTCTTTTATTATTAATAATATAGAGTTTCTAAATAGTTGCAACTGTCAAACCGTATATATTAGCGGCAAAGGTTAGGCAATCTGTCATCTGTAGATTATTGCTGTTGCCTTCGCGGAATTAATATAAATATGAAGTTGGATCTTTAAGTATCCTACAGTATGTCTATAAGAGTGGACTATTTTCAGACAGAATGACAATTTTAATTATTAAGCAAAAAGTTATAATTACAAACACCTTACTGAAATGCATTAGGTCATCCATTACAACTAACAGGGGGCTATGGCTGATGTGTTATTTACCGACTACGAAAGTAATCGCTGAGTAAGACTGTCAAAGAATTCATGAAGCTTCACTAACAATTCTTAGCGAAACCAGAGTAAGGTTTGACTCTGAAGAGGCCTTGGAGATTTTTAAGAAACATGGGGCCAGAATTCAAAACAAAACTGTGTTGATAAGTCCTGAAATGGTTGCTAATGCTTTAAAAACAACTCCGGTTAAATACACATGAAGCGGGGTAACTATGTAACCGGAGCACCTGAAATGATGTTGATTGACATTGTCGGGCTGCAGATGTGCCATGAATATTACCATCTCCCTTCACGCCTGATGACGGGGATGACTGATTCAAAAGAAGTTGAGGTTCAGGCCGGCTGATGCGCCGGAAAGAATCATCGATAACGCTTTTGATAATGATCTAAATGCATATATAAAATCAATTAGAACATAGTAGAGGTAGCCTGCAGCATTTATTGTTTTTGTTGCAGGTTTTCTTTTTGCACAATCTTTGCCAGTTCTTCTAAAACGGCTTCGTAGTCGTCAATTATAGCAACATCTGCCGCCTGAATAATTGGCGCGTCCCGGTCAGTGTTAATAGCAATGATTTTTCCGCTATTATCTATGCCCTTATAAAAGGCGGCTGTCCCCGAAACTGCGGCTGCTATGCAAATTTGCGGAGCCGTTATTTCCCCGGATACCCCGATCAACCGGTTTAGCGGTGCCCAGGCGCTCATTGCTACCGGTCGGCTGACACCAAACTCTGCGCCGATGGCCGCAGCAATATGGCTTAGTTTCTCAACATTTTTTCTGTTTCTTACTCCCCTGCCGGCTGCTAGAATAAAGCGAGCTTGCGTTAGATCACTTATCGCTTCAGGCATGCTTAAGCTGTACTCACTGCAGAATGTTCCCTTGTCAATAGAACGCATGTCGTATTCCCGGATATCAGTAACCCGGGCGTTTTGCCCTGGCAGAGCAGCAGAAGCACCACGGGAAACGGTGATGCAGTATGGCGCCCTGTTCAGGCCTAAAGCAGCATGCAAATAGCTGCCGTATACTGCCTTGTAACAGGTTAAAGTTTTCGGGTTTTCAGGGCTCAGTTCAACCCGGTCTACTGCGATAAGGGAGCTGCCATTAACGCGGCAGGCAAACCGGGCCGCCAGTTCACTGCCGGCGTAGTTGCCGGGGAAGAGATAGATGTCGGTCTCTTTACCGGACTCCATTTCCTGCAGCACCGCTAAGACAGTTTCAGGCTGATAGCGGTTTATTCTAACCAGCTGCACAGGACTGATTGGCGCTAAAGTGGTAAGAGTATTTTTTAGTTCAGGATCATCATATAAGATCAGGGTGCCGCCTTCAGTTTGCTCCTTCAGGTTGGCCGTAATGAAAGCCCCTGTCTCTTCTGCCTGGGATTGGTAGGTTGGCGAACAACCGTTAAGAATAACTTTGTATTTCATAGGCGGGCCAACCACCCTTTCAGGTAGTTGTCATATAAAGCCTGTGCTTTATCAACGGCTGTTGCTCCCTCAATGATCTCACCGCTTCGTTTCCGTTCGATTACTGCCAAACTTAGCAGTGAGCAGTCCTGCTGAGTGTGAGCTGTGAAACCGGCAATCGAAAGATCAGCAAGGTTAATCACTTCAACAGGATTATCCGCGGTGGTCTTGATCGCTTTCAGGGTTGGCACGCGCAGGTTTGCGCTCGGGGCATTACCTACAGATAAAACACAGGGGGGGGTTATGGTTTGCTTGATAATCCCATCATCACTTAGACTGGCAACCCTAATCCGGTTACCGGCAGCAGGCTCTAAGTTAAGAACCTGACTGATACAGGGCCAACCAAGTATTTCCGCTGTGAGCAGGGGTGTTTTTGCATTATCACCCACACCACTCTGACTGCCCATGATCAGCAGGTCAGGTAAACCGTAATTGCTTACATAAGCGCTAATCAGGGCTGCTATCATCTCAGGGTTAAAGCGTAGATCCTCACTACATTCAATGCGTGTGGTCTGGTTAAAATTAAGCGCCTGCAAGGATTTCAGAAATATTCTTGCGCGCTGATCACCAATCGTCAGCGCGCTAAGATAAAAGTTTTGTTGAGCCTCAGTGGCCCGGTCTGCCAGTTTCAGGGCCATCTCCAAAGCGCTTTCATCATAGGGGTTAAGCATGTTTTTAACAAAATCGGTCTCTACCCGGAAGCGGCTGTCAATCTCCCAGCCGCTTCCGGAGAGCAGGTCTAGATCGGGAACAACTTTAAAACAGACCAGGATTTTCATTTTACTTTACCGGGAATATCGTCCCTTTATTCATTATGCCTTTTGGATCAAAGGCTTTTTTTAGTGTTTCCAGAATATAGTAAGAAGAACCATACTCGTCTCTGATCCAGGGAGTCCTGTGTTTACCTACTCCATGATGGTGACACATTGATCCGCCGGCTTTTATCGTTTCCTCAACCACGATCTTCTTAATTGGCAGGTGATACTTAATGATTTCCTCTTCAGGTTTGCAGTCAATTACGTTGTAGTAGTGGACAAAATACATATTGGTTCCATTCAGGTAACTGTGTGATGAGTGGCCGCCTACCAGGGTCATATCAGGAATCTCGTTGCGGATTCTTTCAACACAGGTTTCGTAGATATCGTTAATAATACTCCAGTTGGCGGAAATCTCCGTGGTGTTACCGATATTTTTAGTTTCAATAATTTCTGTCCGCTCTTCCTCAACCTTGGAAACATCCCAGTTAAGGTTGTCAAACCAGACCTGAATGTAGCGGGGGTCAACTCTTTTGCATTCAGCATGCCTGGCTACAATTGCTTCAATCGCTTTACCTGTAGCATCAGCCAGTTCTTTTGGTCCTTCAGCCATGAAAATTAAAACACATTTGCCGTCGGCAAAGTGTGAAAAGTGGTAGGCTCCGTCTTCAGGATCGTAAAGGCGGGCTACTGAAGGCCGGTAACCGTTAACCATTACTTCACGCAGTATTTCAAAGCCGGTTTTCATATTATCGAGAGTATAGCCTAACAAAACGTTGTTTTCAGGCATAAACTTAAAAATCTTAACTGTTACTTCGGTAATGTAACAGATTGCCCCTTCATTGCCTATGATTACGTGCCTGATGTCGGGCCCGGCTGCCCGGCGTGGAACATTTTTGATCTTTGTAATTTCACCGTTCGGAAAGACCGCCTCCAGGCCTACAACCATATCCTCAATGCCGCCATAAAGGGTTGAAAACTGTCCAATACTCCTGGTGGCGACCAGACCACCCAGTTGGGCCAGCGGTTTAGACTGCGGTGAATGGCCTGTGGTGTAGCCTTGGGCACGTAGTCGATCTTCCAGCTCTTGCAGGGATGTGCCGCACTGGCCGGTTGCCTGCATGTTATATGTATCTATTGAAGTTATTATGTTCATTGCCGAGCCATCCACGACCAAAGAATTTTCAACAGCGGTTTCGAGGCCGCCTTCGGTTGCCGAATGGCCGGTTCGCGGCACTATGTTGACATCGTTTTCGTTGGCGAATTTTAAAATGGCAGCAATATCAGCGCTGCTCTGAGGATAAACTACAGCTGCCGGAATAGGCTGGGTGAAAACTCCATGAAGCTCTTCAAATCTGCGGAACCGGTCAACGCTGCTTTCTTTTAAAACCTGTTCATCAGTGACAACATTATCTTCACCCAGGATGGCGACCATCTTAGCGACAATCTCTTCTCGTTTTAATGACATTACAAAACACTCCTTATTTTATCCAAATATTGGATATGAATTTTTTAGAACTTCGTCAGTATAGCGGGTTATGTTTTTGTATACTTCTTCGTTCATACGCGTATATAGGGCATGATTCTTTTCGACCGGCAAAAAGCTGTCCCTGGTGCGCACCATTTTACTCATCGCCACTTCGAAGTTTTCGTGCGCCCCGACAGCAACTGCAGCGCAAATGGCTGAGCCCATGCTCGCCGCTCCGTTAACAACTGTCCGTGAAGCAGGCAACCCGAATACATCGGCAAAAATCTGCATGAAAAGGTTACTGTTAGAACCTCCGCCTGAGATAATTATTTTATCCAGAGTAATGTCCAGTTCAGCGCACATCAGGTCGGCATTAGTTTTTATGGTCAGGGCAATGCCTTCAAGAATTGACCGGTAAATATGAGCCCCGGTATGACGCTGGTCAAAACCAATCATTACCCCCTTCTTAAAAGGGGTATCCGGATGTGCAAGCCAGTTTAGAATGGTCATTAACCCATCGCTGCCGGCAGGCACTTTTTCCCCCTCCGTGTTTAAATATAACTCTGTGGAAATGCCAAGTGCTTTGGCTTTCAGTGCGGCTTCATCGCCCAGCAGATCTTTGACCCAGCTTACTGTCCACATGCCCCGGCGAATGCCGCCGCTTTCATAGAGGTAGTGGTGGGGTACTGATGCCAGATTGGTGAAGAAATTTGTGGCGTTCTTAATGTTTTCATAACCGTGCACCATTGAGGCGATATAAGTTCCCAGGGAAGCCAGGGCGGTGTTACCGGGCCTTAAACCGGCGCCCAGGGCTTCAACTGCTTTATCGTTGGCAGTGGAGACCACGGGAATTCCGGCGGGCATGCCAGTTGCCCTGGCGGCTTCTGCTGTCAGGTAACCGGCAATATCACCGGGCAGCTGCAGGTTGAATAACATTTCCCGGGGAATATTAAACTGCCTAAAAACGGCAGGGTCTTCGCTCCACTGCCAGGTATCTTTATCGATTGGCCACTGGCCTTCGTAGTTGGCCACGGTATCGTTAAATTCGCCGGTCAGGCGATGAGTGATATAGCCGGTTGTAGTGGTAACATAACGGACCGCAGGATTGTCATGTTCATAAGGGCGGGCCAGTCTTAAATCCATCCAGTTAATTGCCGGTGAGGCCAGGGTGCCATCTCCTTTCAGCAGAACGCGGCAGCAGCGTATAGTGCATAAGCCAAGTCCGACAATTTCTTCCGGCTTGCCTGTAAACTTTTCCATAGCTCTTTTGCTGGCGATTATAAGTGAATCCCACAAATCATCATCAGGGTGCTCAACAATCCCCGGGTCTGGCAGGCTCATCGGTTTCAGGTCTTGCTTCCCTTCACAGATGATATTACCGGCAAAGTCGAAGATCACCACTTTTGTGCTTTGTGTTCCTCCGTCTACACCGATTATATATTTTTTGCTCATTTTCGCATCAACTGCCTTTCTAAAAAACATAGATTATCGAGTTTGGTTTGCTTTACCTGACCAGGTAACCGCCATCGACAATCAGAATATGGCCGTTAATATAATCAGAGGCTCTGCTGGCCAGAAAAACCATTGCGCCCATCAGGTCGAGCGGCTCGCCCCAGCGGCCAGATGGAACATGATCGACTACCCGCTTATTCGCTTCAGGATCATTCCTGGTATCAGCGGTCAGATCAGTGGCAAAATAGCCGGGCGCAATACCATTAACTTGAATGTTAAATGGGGCCAGTTCGTCACAATACGCCCTGGTGAAGCCAACTAAACCGTGCTTGGTCGAAGCGTAAGCGGGGGACCATTGACCACCCAGGAAGGAATAAACTGAGCAGATATTGATTATTTTGCCGCTACGCTGAGGAACCATAAATTTAGCAGCCTCATAGCTCAGCTCAAAGGGAGCAGTTAAATTGATATTTAACATTTCATCCCACTCACTTCGGCCAAAGGCAAGAACATCCCTAATGTTTTTCGATGTGCCGGCGCTATTAACAAGAATATCTACCGAGCCCAGGGTTTCAACACATGCAGTAACAATCTTTTTTGCCGCTCCGGTTGCAGTAATATCCTGCAGCATAAACTCCATTTTAACGCCTTCATTTTCAATTAAAGTTCGAGTCGTGCCATCATCTTCCCGGAAGCTTGGAATAAAAACGTTTGCGCCGGCAGTCGCCAGGGCCAGGGAAAAAGTGCGCCCCAGGCCAGTATTGCCCCCTGTAACGATGGCGTTTTTGCCTTCCAGTGAAAAGAAATCAATAGCAAAGTCCTTGATGCCCATCATTAATTCCTCCATGTGTTCTAAAGTGCCCCAGTGACCTGTGGGTGAAACGGATACAACAAAAAAAGAGAAAAAAGCGCACTTCCCCACGGAAATTACTTTTCTCTCTTCGCTAGTAATTGTTAACACCAGTATAAATTTGATCCGGCAAGATGTCAATCGGTAATGGCCAATATTCAGGCATTCCGTAAATGCCTTTCAAATAAAGCCCCAAATAATGCCGAATAGCGATTTCGGGGCAAAAGCAGGGTAAAGGCAAAAAAGAGTGCAATACCT
>CAYWDA010000171.1:0-3291 GCA_964456945.1 uncultured Syntrophomonadaceae bacterium | reverse complement strand
CCCGGCAGTAGCTGAGCGCAAGGTTGATTACATTGCCGCAAACCCTTCTTATTATGCTTCCCTGGAATTTAATGGTTTAGCCCACCGTATTGCCACCTTGCAGATGCCCGGTGAAAATGGTCCGCAGCCTCTTTTCGGAGGAGTTATATTTACGCTTGCCGAGCGGGATGACATAAACGATCTTAATGATTTACAAGACAAGAGTTTTGCTGCAGTTGATCAAAACTCAATGGGCGGCTGGCATGCAGCTTACCGGGAAATATTAGCGGCGGATATTGACCCATACAAAGATTTTGCGGCAATTTCTTTTGTTGGAACCCACGATGCAGTTGCCACTGCAGTGCTTGGTGGCGATGCTGACGCTGGAACAGTACGCAGCAGCCAGTTGGAGAGGATGGCCCGTGAAGATTTGCTTGACCTGAAACAGATCAAAGTGATTAATAACCAGAGTGCTAAATACTCTGATTATCCCTACCTGCTATCAACTGCCCTTTATCCTGAATGGCCTTTTGCTGCTTTAACGGGCACCGAGCAGGATTTAAGCCGCAGGATAGCAATTGCCCTATTAATGATGGACGCAGAAAGTGTGGCCGCAACATCAATTCGCGGCGCCGGCTGGGCTATTCCCCAGGATTACGCAGCGGTGCACGCCATGCTCAGAGAACTACGCCTGCCGCCCTATGAAAATACCGGGTCGGTAACCCTGGGCCAGGTGATAGAGCAATACTGGCTGGGCATTAGCCTTGTTGCACTGCTTCTTGCCCTTTCCTGGTATCTTGTGATTCGCATTACCGGCCTTAACCGTAAGATCAATACTATTGCGGTTAACCTTGGTGAGAGCGAAGCCCGCAACCGGGCTCTGGTTGAAGCAATTCCGGATATGTTATTCCGTTATAATCGCAGGGGCGATTATCTTGATGTAATGATTAAAGATGAAAAACTGCTTTTTCCGGCAGCACGTGCTATCTATCGCGATAACAAGCTGGCCGGAATGAATATTAATATGACCCTGCCCGAGAGAGCGGCTAAAGGGTTGCAGCGGATGATTGAAAAATCGGCCGATAGCGGTGAACTGCAAGTTTTCGAATATAACTATGAAGCAGATGGTTTGCTGCATTATTTTGAAACCCGTCTCGTTGCCCTGAACAGCGATGAGGTGGTAGCGATTGTCCGTAATGTTACCGACCTGAAGCGCAGGGAAGAAGAGTTAAAGTACTTAAGCGTGCACGATACGCTGACTGGTCTCTATAATCGTGCTTATTTTGAAAATGAAATTGACCGACTGCAAAATTCACGTGAATACCCCATAGCCATTATCTCGGCCGACCTTGACGGGTTGAAGCTGGTTAACGATACCCTGGGGCATAAAGAGGGTGACCGCATTCTGCTTGATTGCGCAGAGATTTTACTTAAAGGGCTGCGCCGGTCCGATTTGGTAGCAAGGGTTGGCGGTGATGAGTTTGCCCTTATTTTACCACGCACCAACGAGCAGGCCGCCGAAAAGCTGGTCGCCAGAATTCGCAGCCAGGTGGAAAAGCATAACGATAAGAATAGCAGCCTGCCGCTTAGTATATCGATGGGGTTAGCAGTAAGCGACGGCAGTGGTCAAACCCTGGAAGAAACTTATCACATTGCCGACAGCCTGATGTATAAAGATAAGTTAACACGCAGCCAGCAAGCGCGCAGCGCGATAATCAGAACTTTGCTCGCCTCGGTCTTCGAGCGGGAAAATATTGCTGACGGTTATAGTGAACGGATTCAAGAGTTATCAATTGCCTTCGGTTACAAAGCAGGCCTTGGTGAGCGGCAGATGGCCGACCTGGCGCTGCTGGCTCAGGTTTACGAACTTGGCAAGGTATCAGTGCCTGATGAGATAATTAAAAAAAGAGGAAAATTAACTGAAGCTGAGTGGGAAATTATCAGGCAGCACGCTGAGAAGGGTTACCGCATCTCTTCAGCTTCACCCGACCTGGTTGGTATTGCTGATTTGATGCTTCGGCACCACGAAAACTGGGACGGAAGCGGTTACCCGCTAGGCTTAAAGGGCAAAGAAATTCCTCTGGAATGCCGCATATTTGCCATTGTTAACGCATACAGCGCCATGGTCAACCCACGCCCGTACGCCCCTGCCCTGAGCCGGGAAGAAGCTTTGATTGAACTGGAGCGCTGTGCCGGTTTTTACTATGACCCTGAACTGGTTCCACTGATGAAGGTTATAACTTCTGCTGCAGGTATTTTCCCAAAAGAGGATATCTTTGAACTATAGCGAAATACTCTAGCTGATATGCTTTAAACCTAAGCAGGGGGTTATCTTATCAGCGGCAGAAAAGTTGAAAACCGATCGCCGGCGGATTATAGCGGCGTTTTAATCAGTGATAGCGATAGACTGCTGGCTGCCGAGCGCTGCCCCGATGTGCTCTGGTCTTACAGCCTTGAACATAACCGCTGGAACTACATAAGCCCTTCAATTGAGGCAATTGGCGGATATAGTGTTGATGAAGCCCTTGCCCAATCACTCGAACATCTATTGACCCACTCTTCATTTCAGTATTTTAAGGAATGCGCGGTTGAACGCCTCGAGCAGTTTTTAAAAGATGAAACCAGGCCGCAAATGTATCGTGATGAGCTTGAGACCGTTGCTAAAGATGGCTCAAATGTTCGGTGTGATGTAACTTCGCAGTGTACCCGTAATGAGCATGGCGAATTAACCCTGGTTGGCGTTGTTCGCGCAGTTCTTGATCGCTCACAGATAGAAAGTGAACTGCGTGCATCTGAAGAGAAATATAAAGAGATTTTAAGCTCAATAGAAGAAGGCTATTACGAGAGTGATCTGGATGGGAACCTGACTTTTTTTAATGATGCTGCCTGCCGGATGTATGGTTACAGTCGTGAAGAGTTTACCGGTATAAGTTATAAAAAGCTTTATAAAGACCCGGAAACGGTCTTTGATAAGTTTAGCCAGGTTTATGAAACCGGGCTGCCTGAAACCGGCTTTACCCTGGAAATGCTGCGCAGAGACGGTAGCATTGCTTATGTTGAAATATCTATTTCACCGATGCGCGCCGGTGATGGCACAATCTGTGGTTTTCGTGGTGTGGCCCGTGACATTACCGAGCGGATGATGTTTCTGCAGCAGCTTGAATACTACGGCATGCACGATCAGTTAACCGGTCTCTATAACCGCACCTATTTTGAGGAAGAACTGCGCCGCCTCAGTAAGAGCCGTGATTACCCGATAACCATGATTTCAGCCGATGTAAATGGCCTGAAAGTAATTAATGATACAATGGG
>CAYWDA010000170.1:0-11031 GCA_964456945.1 uncultured Syntrophomonadaceae bacterium | reverse complement strand
AGCCACAGGGCCCTGTTTTTCACGGGTGAAAACCGCCTCGTTTCCTATGTTCAGGCCGAATTCGTTGGCGCCCATTTCTGCTCCCCACATCCAGGAAGGTTTAAGCAGCATGACGGCGTAAGTTTCTTCAACCTGGTCAATCTCGATATAAGTACATTTAACTTTAGCGCCCGGGGCATGTTGCCTGCGCGGCGCCCTGATCATCAAAAGCGGTTCATTCGGCTGGCGATCGCTATTCTTGGCAAAAATCACCGAACCGTCAAAGGTGGCATTACCGAGGGCAACCATGGTATCACACATCTTATACTACCTCCTGCCGATTATGGACTGAAAAACCTCTTTCGTTCGCTTGATCAATTCAACATGAAGCGAAGATTATCCTTTAGAAGCTGAAGATAATAAACTTTTTAAAGCCAAGCGGATCTTAGAGAAGCACGAACCACTCGGTTTCAGCGAGGATATGGAGAAGCATTTGCGGGAGAATTACAAAGGCATCAAGTAGCTTTGATGCTACCTTCGTTTAACACCGTGGGGCTTGCCCCGCGGCGTTTTTAGTTGCGCAGGCTGTGAATCGGGGCAGGTATACGGCCCCCGCGGCGAACGAATTTCGCGGCAGAAAAGAGGTTTACAGCCATAACTGGCGCACGGCCGAGCAGGCCCCCGAATTCAACCTGGTCTCCGACTTTTTTACCGGCGGCGGGAATAATTCTTACTGCCGTTGTTTTATGGTTGAACACGCCGATCGCCGCTTCATCGGCGATGATTGCGGCAATAGTTTCGACCGGGGTGTCGCCGGGAATGGCAACCATATCGAGGCCAACCGAGCAGACTGCGGTCATTGCCTCAAGTTTTTCCAGGGTTAAAGCGCCTTCATTAACGGCATTGATCATACCGGTATCTTCACTGACCGGTATAAAAGCGCCGGATAGACCGCCAACGTAAGATGAAGCCATCGCCCCACCCTTTTTAACGGCATCATTTAGCAGGGCCAGGGCAGCAGTCGAACCGGGTGCCCCGCAGCGCTGCAGGCCCATCTCTTCTAAAATTTCAGCGACAGAATCGCCGATGGCCGGTGTTGGCGCCAGCGAAACATCGACAATGCCAAATGGCACTCCGAGCCGCTCGGCCGCCGTTCTGCCGACCAGTTCACCCATGCGGGTAATTTTAAAGGCCGTCTTTTTGATTGTTTCTGAGAGAGCGCCCAGATCAACATCACCGACCCTGGCAATAGCGCTTTTTACCACACCCGGGCCGCTGACCCCGGTATTGATCACGCAGTCAGGTTCACCGATACCGTGAAACGAACCGGCCATAAAGGGATTGTCTTCAGGAACGTTGGCAAAAACCACCAGCTTGGCGCAGCCAATGCTGTCCCGATCAGCCGTAAGTTCGGCTGTTTTCTTGATCACCCGGCTGATCATGGTTATGGCATCCATGTTGATACCGGCCCGCGAAGTGGCCACGTTAACCGAAGCGCAGACCCGCTCAGTTGAACTTAAGGCCAGCGGAATTGATTCGATCAGTTTAGTATCTCCGCCGGTGAAACCCTTGTGGACCAGCGCTGAAAAACCACCGATGAAGTTAACGCCGACTGCTTCGGCTGCCCTGTCCATTGCCCGGGCATACTCAAGGTAGTCTTCAGCGTCGCTCGCTTCAGCAATCAGGGCAATTGGGGTAACTGATATTCTTTTATTGACAATCGGCAGGCCGTATTCACGGGCTATATCATCCCCGGTTTTAACCAGCGAGCCGCCGAGACGGGTAATTTTTTCATAAATTTTACGGCAGGCTGCCTTGTGGTCGGCATCACTGCAGTCACGCAAACTGATACCCATGGTTATTGTGCGAATATCGAGGTTTTCTTCCTGAACCATCTTAATCGTTTCAAGAATCTCTTCTATTGTCAGCAATTCATATCCCCCCTAAATGCGGTGCATGAAGTTAAAGACATCTTCATGCTGGGCATCGATGCGCACCGTAAGTTCTTCACCTTTTGCCGCCAGCAGATCTTTAAGGGTCACCAGGTCAACTTTTGACCCGGCCATGTCGGCTACCAGGACCATAACGAAAAATTCCTGCATAATAGTCTGGCTGATATCAAGAATGTTTACACTCTGCTCGGCCAGAATTGCAGAAACAGCGGCAATAATGCCGACCCGGTCGGGACCAATTACTGTGATCACGATCCGGTTGCCCCCTACGCTATTTTTCAAACTGTTCACTTCAAACACCTCACTTGTTTAGCATTATTCCTGTTCGCTATAATGGTTGCCATTACCTCTGTTTCGCAGGTAGTCATAGAATAGAATCAAAAAACTGATCACCAGGCCGGGGTAGAGCGGGTTAAGGCCGAAGGGAAAAATAGTTCCGGCAATAACAACAGTAGGGCCGGTAATAACGGCTAAAGTGCCGGCAGCGGGAGAGATCTTTCCTTTAAGAAAAATTGCCGCCAGCAGAGGAAAACAGATCGTGGCGCCGCGCAGGCCGAGCGACAGATAGCTCCAGCTTAAAATCAGTGCTCCACCGTCAACAACCAGCACAACAGCTAAAGCCACCATCATCACGACCACTATGAGCACACGAAAAACCTGCAGCACTTTTTTGTCATCGGCGTCTGGGCGCAGACGCCGGTAGATATCGCGGTTAAGCATGGTGCTTACCCCCAGGGTTAAACCGGCCCCGGTACCGATCGAAGCGAGCAGCAGGGTGACCAGCACAACTCCGGCAAACCAGGGCGGCAGATGGTTGATCACAAAAAGGGGCAGCGCCTGGGCCGGGTTGATATCAGGGTAATGCATGCGCATGAACAAACCAACCAGTATACCACCAAGACCGATGGCCGGGGCAAGCAGGGCGCTGAGCAGGGCCCCGCCGCGGGCGGCGCGCAGATCACGGCTGCTGAAAATGCCCTGGAAGTAGATCTGGCTTGATAAAACACCAACCATCAGGGCGAAAGCGGCAGCCAGGTCGGTGTTGACCCCCCGCCCAAAGAGCGAAAACCAGGGAAAAGGCGGAAAATGAGCGGTCAGGCTGGCCGGCCCGCCTGACAAAAAGAGAGCTACCATGCCGGCAGCGATCATTGCAAAACAGGTAAGCATGATCTTGGTTACACCCATCAGGCCGGTTCCCCAGGCCCCGCCGAAAATCACATAAAGCACGGCCAGGGCAACAGTAAGCAGGGCAGCCAGGCGCAGATCGAGAGCAAACATGGATGACAGCAAGGCCATTGCCGAAAAAACCTGGGGCATAATGTTGATAAACATACCGAGCGAAACAAAGAGCGCCGCCATTACTCCGGCGGTAGCGCCGAAGCTGGATGAAATGAAGCGGGGAATAGTTTCAAAACTGGTCTCACGCATTGGCTTAACCAGGAAGATGGCGATAATTAAACAGCCAATACCCCCGCCCAGGGTAAACCACCAGGCAGAAAAACCGTAAAGATAAGCAAGCTGGGCAGTGCCAATTGTTGAAGCTCCTCCGACCAGGGTGCCCAGGATTGTGCCCATTACTAAGAATGAGCCGGCCTTGCGCCCGCTGACTGAAAAATCGACAGCCGTGTGAACTTTGCGGGCCGAATAGATGCCAATACCAAAGACGGCGAGCATGGCCAAAACCATACCCACCGCATGCTGTGCAGTAATTTCCATCTTATAATCAATCCTTTTTGCTATTGATGCCTGCTATCTATATTATCGCTTTTACCGTGGCTGTCAACTGCGGTTTGCTGCGCGGTTAAGGCAGGGTCATGCTGGCAGGGTCAAGCAATACCGCCCGGGCGGGAAGGGCTTCAACACCTTTGATTTTCAGCGGCATCAAAGCTAAGATATATTCGCCTTCAGGCACGGCGGCAAGGCGCAGACCTTCGATGATCCAGATGCCGGCCCCGAGCAGAATCTTGTGCGTTTCATGGCCCGGTTGATCACGCTCTATACCAAGGGCATCAATACCGACTGCGCGAATTCCTTTATCTGCCAGGTAGGCCGCCCCGCTTTTTTCAAGGTAGACAAATGAAAAATCGAAGCTATCCTGCAAAGAGCTTTTAGTTTTTAAAATTACACTCTGACCCAGGTTGAGAAGCGTTTTACCGGCTTCAAACTGAGCCTCTTTTTGCTGCAGGGCTGCAGCACAGATGTGATCTGAGCGAAGGGTGCTGAAGTCGAGCACAACACAGCGGCTAAAAATATTCTTTGCCGACCACTGATCTGAAGCTGCTCCGTCTGGAAAAACATGCAGCGGCATATCAATATGCGTGCCGGTGTGCGAGTCTAACTCAAGGCGTGTCTCATAGATTGAACCACTTTCAAAATCGCGGGTTACCGCCAGGCGCGGTTTCTTTTCAGCCCGTTCTTTATAAACAATCATCTCTTCATCAATGGTCATCGATATGTCGTAAAGAATCACTGCAATTACTCCCTTCCGTGGCGCCACAATGGGATATTAATATTTAGTTCCACCAGCGGTGGCCGTGCCGGCTCAGCATCTCTTCCGCTGCAGGCGGCCCTGTTTCACCGGGTGCATAGTCGTTCACCATCTGCCCTGAGCGTTTATATTCTGCGTAAATTTTATCGGTCAATGCCCAGGCCTTTTCTACTTCATCCCAGCTGGTAAAACGAGTGGTATCGCCGATCATGGCATCGGCCAGCAGTCTTTCGTATGCTTCAGGTAAATTGATCATAAAGGCGCATGGCTGGCAAAAATCCATCTCAACCGGTGCAATTTCTGCGGTAGTTCCCGGTTTTTTAATATTAAACTGGAAGGCAACCCCTTCACTGGGCTGCACTTTTAAGGTTAAGAGGTTGAGCAGTTCACCGCGGTCGCCGGACGGGTTAGCCAGGCGTTCACGAGCGAACAAACCGGGCGGCTTTTTAAAATGAACCACTATCTTGGCCTGTTTATCCTGCAGTTTCTTACCACTGCGCAGGTAAAAAGGCACTCCCTGCCAGCGCGCATTATTGACAGCCAGCCTGACTGCAGCAAAAGTTTCGGTCTGCGAATCAGTGGCAATATCTTTTTCGTCGCGGAAGCCTTTATACTGCCCGAAGGCCAGGTTATCGGCCGGTTCCCCTTCCGGCCAGAGCTGCACACTGCTGAGCAGCCTTAATTTTTCGAGACGGATACTTGAAGAACAATTTTCAGCAGGCGGTTCCATCGCCGTTATGGCCAGCATTTGCAGCAGGTGGCTCTGAACCATGTCACGCAGGGCCCCGGCCTGGTCGTAATAACGACCGCGCTGACCGATACCTTCGCTCTCGAGAGCGTTGAACTGGATATTATCTATAAAATGATTATTCCAGAGCGGCTCAAAAACTTCGTTGGCAAAACGAATAACCAGAATGTTTTGCAGCATCTCTTTACCGAGGTAGTGATCCATACGGTATATGTTCTTTTCATCAAAAGCGGCCACAAGAGCCTTATTCAATTCACCGGCCGAGGCAAGATCGTAGCCGAAAGGTTTCTCGATCATGATCCGCCTCCAGCCTTTCTCTGCGTGAGAGAGGCCAAAACGGGCCAGGTTGCCGGCAATTGAAGCGAATAGCTGCGGCGCAACCGCCAGGTAGAACAGGTAATTACCATCATTACCGCTATCACAGGCACAGGTCTTAAGAGCATCTTTCAGGCCGGGGTAACTTTCGGCATCATGCAGATCACCTGCGTAATAATAAAGTTTAGCGGCAAAATCAGCCCAGCTTTGATCATCATAGGTCGCAGCCGAAAACTCTTCTACCGAAACAGCGAGTTCAGCACGGTACTGAGCGTCCTCTTTCAGCTTTCTGCCAACGCCAACCAGGGAAAAATCTTCCGGCAGTTGCCCGGTCAGATGCAGGTTATAGAGTGCAGGAACCAGTTTACGGTGGGTCAAATCGCCCGTTCCGCCAAAGACAACCATAGTGCAATTATCAGGTGGCAAGCTGATCAACCCCTTTTCTCAACATCGTGCCCACCAAACTCTCCGCGTAAGCCGGCAACCAGTTTGGCCGAGAAGCTCTGAGTCTGCTCTGAACGGTAACGGGCAAATAGAGACTGGGCAATTACCGGTACCGGCACTTTTCGCTCTAACGCCTCTTCTACCGTCCAAAGGCCTGTTCCCGACGACCCAATAACGCCCTTGATTTGCTCAAGGTGCGGATCTGCGGCAAACAGATTCGCCGTTAACTCAATCAACCAGCTGCGGATCACCGACCCCTTATTCCAGAGCCCTGCCACAGCCTCATAATCAAGATCGTAAGGGCTGCTTTCAAGCAGTTCAAACCCTTCGGCAATGGCCTGCATCATGCCGTATTCAATACCGTTATGCACCATTTTCACGTAGTGGCCGGAGCCGCTGCCCCCAACCCGCAGGCAGCCACCGGGAATTGAAATCGCCACGAAGAGCTTCTCCAGGTAGCGGTATGTCTCTTCCGCAGCGCCAATCATCATGCAGGCGCCGTTGCGGGCCCCTTCCGGGCCTCCGCTGATTCCGGCATCGACATACTCAATACCCTGCTCTTGAAGAAGAGCAGCACGGCGCGTTGAATCTTTATAGTGTGAATTGCCACCATCAACAATAATGTCGCCCCGGGTCAGGAGTGGTATAAGGTCGCTAATCATCTGATCTACCGCTTCGCCAGCAGGCACCATCAGCCAGACAACCTTACGCCCGCTAAGCCTGGCGGTTAATTCCGCCAGATCGGCAGTCCCTTCCAGTCCTACATCAGCCAGACCCGCCGCCTTTTCGGCGCTGCGGCTAAAAGCCACCACCCTGTAACCATGTTCACGCATATTAAGGGCCAGTTGGTAACCCATCTTACCGAGACCAATCAAACCTATCTCCATTTGCAACATCCTTCCCGGGTTATAATCGGAACTCTTCTTTCCATCTTACCGTAAAAGCGGGGCTTGGACAAATAAAGAATATGCCAGGCCCGGGCTTTTCGCCGCCCAAATATAGGGATACTTTAAAATTTCCCCGAAGGTTTGCAGATCCATTACAACCGTGTTATATTTTCAGGGGACTGATGAACGCACAAAAACACATTGCACTTAGTAAAAGCAGAAGCATAATCTTACTGCACAGGGGGAAGTAATGTTTAAATCAATTTTCAGTTCAGCGCCTCTGACTCACGGCAAGGCTTTAATCTATATTGCTTTTGCCGCATTTTTGTGGAGCACAAGCGGCTTATTTATCAAACTTATCGCCCTAAACCCTCTTGCCATCGCTGGTTTGCGCAGCGCGCTAGCCGCGCTATTTGTTATTCTTTTAATGCGGGGCAGTTTGCGTTTCAACTTTTCCAGGCCCCAACTTGCAGGCGCTGTCGCTTACGCTCTTACGATGATCTTGTTCGTGACAGCCACAAAAACGACTACTGCAGCCAATGCTATTCTGCTTCAATATACCGCCCCGGTTTCAACTGCTCTGCTTGGAGCCTGGCTTTTGAAAGAAAAAGTAAGCCGTTTTGACTGGGCAATTATCACTCTTGTTTTCAGCGGCATGGCCCTTTTCTTTATCGACAAAATTTCACCGATCGGTTTTTGGGGCAATATCATGGCTGTTGCCAGTGGTGTAACTATGTCGTACTTCGTCATATGCATGCGCATTCAAAAAGATGCATCACCGCTGGAGACTGTAATCTTAGGAAATCTGCTTACGGCCATTTTATGTCTGCCCTTTTATTTTCAACAGGCACCATCAGCAGTTGAATGGATCATTCTACTATACATGGGTGTTATGCAAATCGGCTTTTCTTTCCTGCTCTTCTCGAAGGCAATAAAATATGTAGCGGCTATTGAGTCTATACTGATCCAGGCGATTGACCCCCTGCTAAACCCGATCTGGGTCTGGCTGATAATTGGCGAGACACCCGGAAGGTGGGCCATCTTAGGCGGAATTGTGGTGGTCGGATCGGTAACTTTGCGCAGCATTATATCAAACAAAAAGACGCTCAAAGCAGAAACGGGAACGGGGACGGTTTGATGTTTCCGGATTTGTACATAAGTGGAGCGGGTGATGGGAATCGAACCCACGTATCTAGCTTGGAAGGCTAGGGCTCTACCATTGAGCTACACCCGCGTTTCAATAATAATATAAACGTTTCGCTTCTATAATGCAACCCCTTTCAGCAAACCACACACTCTTTTGGCATTAAAGCAGGAAGTCTCTGCTATTTGCCGAAATAGTTTAAATTAATACAATATGCCGGGAGGGGATTGGTTTGCGCAAGAAATGGTTTTTAGCGGTGTTGGTAATTTTGATTGCAGGTCTGGTCATTGGGGCAGGGTTAGTTTTCAGAATTGCCCGTAACGGTCTGCCGCAGACCAGCGGTATGATCGAAGCAGGTGTAACCGCACCCGTAGAAATCTACCGGGACCAGTATGGCATACCCCACATTATTGCCACAACAGTGGAAGATCTCTTTTTCGCTCAAGGCTACGCCCAGGCCCAAGATCGCCTGTGGCAGATGGATATGAGCCGCCGTGGTGTCGGGGGCAAACTATCTGAGATTCTCGGAGAAGAATACATTGATACAGATCAGTTTGTACTTACCGTAGGGTTTTACCGCGCCGCCGAAAAGAACTACAGCCTGTTGAGTGCATCTACCAAGACCCTGCTTGACGCTTATTCAGCCGGGGTAAATGCCTATATCGACGATAACAGCGGGCGCCTCTCCCCGGAATTCACTTTGCTCGGCTACCAGCCTGAGCCATGGGTAGCGCTGGACAGCCTGGCCATCGGGGTCTACATGTCTTGGTACTTGGGTGGAAATATGCAGGGTGAACTGTTCTACAGCGCCCTAATTGAAGAGGTAGGCCTGGAACTTGCCGCAGAAACCTTTCCCGATTACCCCGTTTACGGTCCGATAATTGCACCCACCCCGGCCGCAGAAGAAAGCCAGCCGGATGAAAATACCACTGCTGCCTTGATTACACTTTCGCGTATCGCTGAGCTAAACGGCCGCACCAGGTATGTTCCCGGTCTCGGCTCAAATAACTGGGTCATTAGTGGCGACCTCGCCCCGGGTAAGGGCGCCATTCTGGCCAATGATATGCACCTGGCCATGGGCCTGCCATCAATCTGGCATTCAGCACATCTGATTCTTGAAGATCAGTTCAATATCAGCGGCGTGGTCTTCCCCGGCATCCCCGGCGTCATTGTTGGCTTTAACGATTACATTGCCTGGGGAGTGACGAATACCGGCCCTGATGTGCAGGATCTTTACCGCCTGCAGCTTAACCCCGAAAACCCGCATCAATACCTCTATATGGATCAGTGGATAAACGCAGAAGTAATCAGCGAACAGTTTCAGGTTAAAGGAGAAGCAGAACCGCGCGAGTTCGAAGTACTAATCACCCGCTTCGGCCCGGTAATTAGCGACGTGGTAGACCTTGAAACACCTTTAAGCCTGCGCTGGACTGCTCTCGACGGAACTAAAGAATTTGAAGCTTTTCTAGGTTTTATGCACGCCAAAAACTGGGATGACTTCACCACCGCCCTTGAAAACTTTATGAGCCCAACCCAAAACTTTGTCTACGCAGATCGCGAAGGCAATATCGGTTACAGGGCCAACGGACTGATTCCAATTCGCCGCAACGGAAATGGCCTGCTGCCGGTGGATGGCACAACAGATCAGTACGAATGGACCGGCTATATCCCCTGGGATGAACTGCCTACCATTTACAACCCCGAGGGCGGCATTATTGTCACCGCCAACCACCGCATTATCGATGACGACTACCCTTACTTTATTACCTCTTCCTGGGCGCCACCCTACAGAGCGATGAGCATCTGGCGGGAACTCGAAGACCGCGACAGCCTGAATCTTGAAGACATGATCAGGGGTCAGTCCAGCTTCTATAACAGCCAGGCTGCAACCCTGGGTGCTACCATAACCCTTGCCCTGAAGAACGCTGAACTGAGCGAAACTGAAAAGAGAGCCTTTGAGATCTTTGAACCCTGGTTACAAGATCCGGTTGAAACCGTCGATCAACCCGGGGCATCGATCTATAACGTTCTCTACATGGCCATGCTCGAAAATACTTTCGCTGATGAAATGGGTGAAGAACTCTACGAGCGTTTTCTTGTTAACCGGGCCAGCAGCAATGCCTTTGACCGCATGTTATTAAGCGGCGAATCGGGCTGGTTTAACAATATCAACAGCGATCAACAGGAAACAAGAGATGACATTATTGCCCAAGCCTTCAGGGATAGTGTTGCATTCTTAGCTGAAACAATAGGTGAAGAGCCTGATCAGTGGCAGTGGGGTAAGCTGCACACCTTTACCTTTAAACACAATCTCGGTTCGGTTGCCCTGTTATCACGTTTCTATAACCGTGGGCCTTACCCGATCGGCGGCAGTTTTCATACTCCGGCTAACATGAGCTACCAGATGACCGACCCCTTTGGCGTTACCCATTCAGCGCCCTGGCGCTACATGATCGACATGAGCGATCACACTGCGCTCGAAGCCCTGGCCGGCGGCAACTCGGGCCACCCGTTCAGCGATCACTACGACGACCAGCTTGATTTGTGGCTGACCAATGAATACAAGGAAATGATTTTTGAAATTGACGCAGTTAAGGCGCTGCCAGAGAAACTAACGCTCAACCCTCAGTAATATAATCTAAATGGGGAGAGCACAAATCTGTTGCAGGAGGTAACTAAATGACACGCAAAATTGCACTGATCACCGGCGGGGGCGACTGCCCTGGCATTAACGCTTTTCTAGCTTCCACTGTACGCAGGGGCAGCAAGGAATACGGGGCTCAATTTATCGGGGTGCGCAATGCCTTTGCCGGCCTGGCCGCTGACAGCCCCGAAGAACACCTGGTTAATTTAACCACAGAAAACGTGGTTGGTCTGGAAAATCGGTCCAGCACAATCCTGGAATCTTCACGCTTTAACCCCTTTACGCCGGAAAATGAGGCGAAGGGCTACCCTGAAAAAATACTTGGCAACCTGAAGCGTCTCGGGGTTGATGGCATACTGGGTACCGGCGGCAATGATACCATACTGTCGGCATCCCGCCTTGAAGAAAGAGGTTTTCCGACCGTGATGGC
>CAYWDA010000169.1:0-4343 GCA_964456945.1 uncultured Syntrophomonadaceae bacterium | reverse complement strand
GGCAGTCTCCCCCTGCGCCGGGCGGAGGTAATGGATATTGATGAAGCAGCGTTTCGTGAAGGACGTCTTTCAGCCCGTCTCTACGGTTACCTGATGGTTCCCTGTGCCGGAGAACTGATGCAGCACCTGAAAATCGGCGGCATCTCAACTGAAGCCTCGCTTCTGGAGGCGATCGCCGAGCAGGTCGTCGAAAATATGGAAAAAGATGTGGTCTATATCGTCGGGCCTGGTTCAACCACAGCTCCGATTATGCAGAAAATCGGCTTGAATTACACCTTGCTAGGCGTTGACGTGGTTCTAAACGGTCAGCTGCTGGCGGCAGATGCCAATGAGCAGCAGATTCTTGACCTGATTAAAGGGGAAAAAGCAAAGATCATAGTCACTGTAATCGGCGGCCAGGGTTATATCTTCGGTCGCGGCAACCAGCAGATCAGCGCCGCCGTGATCCGCCAGGTTGGCAAAACGAATATCACCGTGGTGGCGACCCGTGAAAAAATCCTCTCCCTGGAATACGGCCGCCTGCTGGTTGATACGGGTGACGAAGAAGTAAACAAAATGCTTTGTGGTTATACCAGGATTGTAACCGGTTACAAAGAAGAGTTAATATACCCCGTTTCTTCATGATCTAGAGCAGCGTTTATTCCGTTAGAAATGAGGCGATCCACCAGTGAAAGCGGTTGAAGGGACTTTTGGAAGGGTTTTTGTGATCAGGCTTGAGGAAGGGGATATGATCCCCGCCTCTATCGAGCAGTTCGCCGCAGAAAAAGGGATTAAAACTGCGCAGGTCACTATGATCAGCGGCGTTGATCAGGGGAATGTTATATCCGGCCCGAAAGATGGTAAGGCCATGCCCATAGACCCGATTATTACCCCCATTGAAGGCGCACACGAGCTCTTAGCCGTTGGTCTGATCGCTTTGGATGAAGAAGGGTTGCCGCGCCTGCATATTCACGGTGCATTTGCCCGTAACGGAGTGGTTACCGGTGGATGTCTGAGGCTGGGTGTTAAAACCTGGTTGGTTGGCGAAGTGGTAATTAATGAGATTTTGGGCCTTGAGAGCAGGCGTCTTCTTGATCAGCAAAGCAATTTCCCCCTCCTTGAGCCTTAAAAACTGCAGAAGAGGCCGAAATGCAACAGAAAGAAAAAAGTAGTATAATAATCGGGAAGTTTGAATTCTTCAACCTGAACCGCTAAATTGTTTTAAGGATGGGAGATGTAACTGTTGCAGCTATTAGAAGGCGAGAAGGAACAGATCCTCAACTGTGTCGACGAAGTTCTGAAAAATAACTCGAAAAAACGTGAAGATTTAATCCCCACCCTCCAAAAAGTCCAGGCAAAACTTGGTTACCTACCTGCTCTTGCCATGGAGAAAATAGCTGAAGGGATCAATGTTCCTGCGGCTGATGTTTACGGGTTGGCTACCTTTTACAACCAGTTTCGCCTAAACCCGCCCGGTAAACACCAGGTAAAGGTTTGCCTGGGTACTGCCTGTTACATGGTTGGTGGTGATATTACCCTGGAGTCATTTGAACGGCGGATGGAGATCAAGGAAGGCGAAACCAGTCTCGACCGTCTCTACAGTCTTGAGCGGGTAGCCTGTGTTGGCTGCTGCATGATGGCCCCGGTAGTGGTTGTCGATGAAGAAGTAGAAGGCAAGGTAACACCGACCAGGGTTGATGGAATCATGCTGGCCCTGCAGGATGCAGACAGTAAAGATCAAAAAGGGCAAAAGCAGCCGGAAGAGGGTGAAGGTTCATGAGTGAGTCAAATCCCCGTGCTCTCTACGCTGACATGCTCTTAAAAGCGCAGGCCACCCTGCAAACAGGGCAGGAGAAAGCGCAGGTTTTTATCGGAACGGCTACCTGCGGGGTTGCCGCCGGGGCGCTGAAGATAAAAGAGGATTTCTTGCGTGAAATAGAGGCGAAGGGGCTCGGCGACGAAGTAGATGTTGTTGAAGTCGGCTGTATAGGTCACTGCTATGCCGAACCACTGGCGATAATTGCCAAGCCCGGGCATCCGGCCATCTGCTACGGTCGTCTCGATGACGGGTTGGTGCACCGCCTGGTGGAAGATTTTTTGGCAGGCGATGATCCTTCCTACGAGTATGCACTTGCTGCC
This sequence comes from uncultured Syntrophomonadaceae bacterium, assembly GCA_964456945.1. Lineage (GTDB taxonomy): Bacteria > Bacillota > Dethiobacteria > DTU022 > DTU022 > CAYWDA01. The sequence continues at coordinate 2,225 of CAYWDA010000169.1, read as the reverse complement.
CTCGAGCGGAACGATGTCTTTCCCACCTTTGAAGATTTTCCGCGCGGCATGTATGAAAAGAAACTGATTCTCGAAAACTGCGGCTTTATTGATGCCCGTGACATAGATAGTTACATTGCCCGTGAAGGATACAGCGGTCTGGTTAAGGCATTGAGCGAAAAACCGCAGTGGGTCTTAGATGAGGTTAAAGCGGCAAATCTGCGCGGTCGTGGCGGAGCCGGTTTTCCGGCCGGGCTGAAGTGGGAAGCCACTTTGAAGTCCGGTGGAGATGAAGTGTACATTGTCTGTAATGCTGACGAGGGAGACCCCGGCGCCTTCATGGACCGCAGTATACTGGAATCAGATCCTCACCTGGTTATTGAAGGAATGATTCTCTGTGCTTATGCCGTCGGCTCTGCAAAGGGCTATCTTTACATCCGGGCAGAATATCCTCGTGCCGTAAAGCATGTGCAGGAAGCAATTGAACAGGCCCGTGAAAAAGGGCTGCTTGGCAGCTCTATCCTGGGCACTGATTTCTGTTTTGATCTTGAAATCTTCCAGGGTTCCGGAGCTTTTGTCTGCGGTGAAGCTACAGCCCTGATTAACTCGATGGAAGGTAAACTTGGCCAACCTGAAAGCCGGCCACCGCGCCTGGCCCAGAGCGGCTTCCGCGGTAAGCCTACGGTGCTGAACAATGTTAAAACTTACGCTTACGTGCCGCTGATTATCAGGCGGGGCGCTGATTGGTTTAAAGAGATTGGCACTGCAGACAGTCCGGGCACAGCTGTCTTCTCGCTGGTTGGTAAAGTAGTCAATACCGGGCTGGTTGAAGTGCCAATGGGCACAACCCTTCGCCAGTTGATCTACGATGTTGGTGACGGCCTGCCCAACAACAGGGAATTCAAGGCGGTGCAGATCGGTGGACCTTCCGGCGGTTGCCTGCCGGAATCGGCTCTCGATGTGCCGATCGATTTTGACTCGCTGCAAGATGCTGGCGCAATTATGGGCTCAGGCGGACTGGTAGTCATGGATCAGGATGACTGCATGGTTGCGGTAGCCCGCTATTTCCTGGAATTTACGCAGCATGAGTCGTGCGGTAAGTGTACTTTCTGCCGCCTCGGCACTAAACATATGCTTGACATTTTAACCGGCATCACTGAAGGCCGCGGCGATGAAAATACTTTAACCTTGCTGGAAGAACTGGCGGAAGATGTTCGCGATGGTTCGCTTTGTAACCTTGGCCGTACTGCGCCTAACCCGGTGCTGACCACACTGCAATATTTTCGCGATGAGTACAAGACTCACATTGAAGAAGGGCGCTGCCCGGCCCTGGTCTGCCGTGATCTGATTCTCTACTATATTGAGCCGCCGAAGTGCAGCAAGCTTTGTAACGTTTGCGTTGGCAGCTGCCCGACCGAAGCGATCTTTACCCGGGAAGACGGGTTGAAAGAGATCGACCAGGAGAAGTGCGTGAAGTGTGATAACTGCCGCAAAGCCTGTCCTGTCGAATATAGCGCTGTGGTCAAATTGTCACCGCCGATTCTGCCCCCGGAAAAGGAGCGAAAAGCAAAATGAGTGATTATATTACGCTAACCATCGATGACCAACTGGTTAAGGCCCGCCCCGGGCAGAAACTACTCTGGGCTGCTCTTGATAATGATATCTATATTCCCCATCTCTGCGCAATTAAAGCAGAGAATCGGCCCAATGCCAGCTGCCGCCTCTGCTTCGTAGAAATTGAAGGTTCTTCCCGTCCGGTAACTTCATGCACCAGAACAGTCGAAGAGGGAATGGTGGTCAGAACCAGAAGCCCGCGTGTCGATCGACTGGTTAAAACCGCTTTCGAGCTGATCTTATCCGACCACAATCTGAAGTGCCGGGAATGCCCGGCCAACAAGAACTGCGCCCTGCAGACAATTGCCAAAAAGTGTGGTATAAAATTACGTCACGATCGTTTCAAGACTATTGTCAGGGAGTTTGAAATTGATGAAAGCCCGGCTGAGTTTGCTTTCGACCGCAGTCGCTGTGTGCTCTGCGGGCAGTGCATTTGGGCTGATCGTGAAGAAGCAAAAGTAGGGGCCATCGGTTTTGTCAATCGTGGTATCAAGCGGGTCGTCACCACCTTTAAAGATTTGCCTCTGGCCGAATCAATTTGTACCGAGTGCACTCTCTGTGTTGATGCCTGTCCGGTAGGGGCCCTCTATTACAAGAAAGATAAAAAAGCCTGATTAACTGCTTATGTATTT
>CAYWDA010000168.1:0-2843 GCA_964456945.1 uncultured Syntrophomonadaceae bacterium | reverse complement strand
TACCCGCCAGGGCTCATGATCAGGATATTGGCAGGATGGGAAACCGGGGTCATAAAACTTGCTGCCACTGAATAGGCAATACCCATTACAAAAGGGTAGGGAGAGATCCCCAACCCCGCTGCCGTAGCTATGGCGATGGGGGTCATCACCACGGCATTAACCGCACTGGGTATAAATTGATTAATGATCAGGGTCATGGTCATTAATCCGGCAAGAATTGCTGTCGGCCCGAACTGGCCGACCAGGTCAATAACAGTGCCGGCAATCAACATCGCTGCGCCGGTTTTCTGCATAGCAAGGCCCATTGGCAGCATAGCAGCAATCAGAAAGATAGCTTTCCACTCTATCGATCGGTAAGCTTCCTCGATGCTTAAACAGCGGGTTATAATCATAATTATAGCCCCCGCAATGGCTGCCACATAAATCGGCAGCCAGTTAAGCATTACCACTGCCAAAACTCCAACCATAATCATTCCGGAAAGCGGAGCTTTTTCAACATGTAACTTTTCCTGGTAACCTAAATTGAGAATAACAAAATCCCGCTCTCGGGCAAGAACCGCAAATTTCTCGCGTGCACCATAACATAAGAGGGCATCGCCAAGCTGCAGCGGCATATCATTAAGGCCAGTCCGGTAAGCACGGTCGCCTCGCCAGATAGCCAGAACCGATACGCCAAACTTCTCCCGAAAGTTCAGCGTTCTCAATGTTTTGCCGGCAAGTGTTGCATGAGGCGAAAGCATTACCTCAACTACAGACAGATCTCCGGTTTCAAGCTCCTTCAAATCAACAGCAGGGTTCCGGTCAACAATCAAGCCCTGGTGGCCACGCAGCACATCTATGTCAACAGTCCTGCCCTCTACCACGAGTAGATCATTTTGCTCCAGCCTGGTATCCGGCCCGGGCATATAGTGTTCCTCGCCACCACGGACGATATTAAGCACTGAAATGCCATAGGCATTTGCAAGGCGCACATCCTTAAGTGAACTGCCGGCAAGTGAAGATTCTTCGGGAATGCGCAGGTAAAGAAGACGCTCATCAAGATTGTAGCCTTCAGTATCACAATCTTGCAGAAAGCAGAATCCGTCATGTTCATGCAAAAATTGCAGGCGATCCAGCGGGCCACGAAGCAGTAACCGGTCGCCAGGTTGAAAAGTTATATCACGCAGATTTGTACGGCGGACAGTATCGTTGCGGCGCAGCGCCAGAAGATTGACACCATATTTTTTCCTAACATCCAATTCAGCCAGGGATTTACCATTAAAAAGCGAATCATCACTCACATCCAAAGCAGCAAGCCCGATTTGTTCCGAAAACAGACACGAAGTGTCTGGAGTCTCGTCGTCGATCACCATTATCGGCTTGCCGGATAATTCATCGATAACATCCAAACGCCCCAGAGCAAGCAGTTGATCACCGATCTCGAGTTTAAGATCAGGTCCGGGAATATAACGAACTCCTCCGCTGCGCAGAACGCTTAAAATGTTTAGACCAAGCGCACGCCCGAAGCGACTTTCACCCAGGGTTTTACCGGCCAGTGGACTATCAACGGGTAATGTAATCATAGCCAGGCGCTCTTCGAGTTCATAATGCTGCCTGTAATCACGACCAGGCTCGATGTTGTCAACAGAGGGTGTTTTGCGGTCAGGCAGCAGGCGATGCCCCACAAGCAGCATATAAGCAATTGAAACTATTAATATCACTATTCCCACAGGTGTAAAATCGAAAAGCCCGGGAGTGGGCATGCCGGCTTCACGTAAAAAATCGACAACAACCAGGTTCGAAGCCGTGCCAATAAGCACCGTCATGCCCCCGATAGTAGTCCCGAAAACCATGGGCATTAACAAGCGTGAGGCTGATCTACCCGTTCTCCTCGCTATTTCCAGGGTTGCCGGCAGAAACATAGCCACTACCCCAACATTAATCACAAAAGCCGAAACAGTTGCCGTGCTGCCCATCAAAACTGTCAGCAGACGCTTTTCTCCACTGCCGGCCAGACGTAACAGCTGCTCGGCCAGCCTGACAGCCACACCGGTTCTTGCCAACCCGGCAGAAAGGATAAAGACTGCCCAGGTTGTAACAACAGCCGGGTTGGAGAAGCCGGAAATGCTCTCTTCCGGTGAGACAAGCCCGACTATGACAAGGAGCACAAGAACCAGCAGAGCAACAAGATCGGCCCTGAGGATTTCAGTGACAAAAAAAACTATAGCCAATAGAAGTATACCCAGTGCCAGGGCAATTTCAGTTGTCATTGTCACAAGCTCTCCCCCAATTTATGACCTTCACAGCAGTGCGGTCGAATACCTATGATTATTATATACGTCATTATGCGGGCAGGCAATTTTAAGCCATAGTCTGTACTAATTTATATATTTACTATTCAAATTATCTGAAATATAATTATCTTAAATCACAGGTAAAACACCTGTTGATGAAAATAAAAATGAAAGTAGGGATGGTCATTGTTTAAAGCGAGTAATTGGTTCTTAGCGTTTACCATGGTAATGTTTTTTGCGGCCCTCTTCCTGTTTAGCGGTTGCGGAGCCTCAGACGAGCCACCAAATACCGCTGACCCGGAAACAGAATCACCTGCTACAGATAATGAAGACCCCGCCGAAGAACCTGCAGATGAACCTCAACCCGCCGGAGACTGCCCTGCGGTAACAAGCGTTTCAGTTGAATCTACTAATGGTGCATACGCAGAAAGGGAACCGATAAGTTGGGACACCCTGGGTTCTCAGGCCGCTTATGTAAACAGATCTACCGGCAACGCCGGTGTGTCGGTTTGCATCGCCAATTTTGAAACCAGTGAAGATCTGAAAACTGTTGCCCTCGGCGATGGTCAG
>CAYWDA010000167.1:0-1552 GCA_964456945.1 uncultured Syntrophomonadaceae bacterium | reverse complement strand
AATGAAAACCAGGCCCATCGAGGGGTCTCCGCTTTCCTGAAACTCCATGACGTATTCTCCCTCGCCGAAAGAAAAGAGGCCGCTCCATTCATATGGTTCATCACCATGCACGTGATCATGCTCACCCTCACTGTGATCGTGATCATATCCACTGGCATTCTGTTCTTCAGCCGGTTCTGCCGCTTGCTGCGAACAGCCTCCGACAATAAGCAAACCTGCCATAAGCAGTACAACTAAAAACGAAACCTTCTTCATTAATTGAAACCTCCTCACTATTTTCAAGCATTGTAATAATGCCGACCAACAGATTAAGCAATTATTTTTTTCAGCCGGTCAATTCCCTGTTAACTGTAATATTTCCAAGCAGTGCTAAAGCCTCTTCTACTGTGCGAGGTCTGGAGCAGCTGTTCTTAAACAGCCTGGCCAAAACCGGCAGCTGCAGGCTGGCTCTCGCCATTAAGTCTTCATCCTGCAAAAGATCCACTAAACCGGAAGCCAGAATCTTACCGTTTTTCATCACTACTACTTCATCGGCCCAGGCATAAGCCAGATCAACATCATGAGTGCTGTAAACAAGGGTAGTCCCTTTCTCAATCAACTCGTCAAGTAGTTCCCTGAGCTGCAGCCCTACAGAGGGATCAAGGCCGGAAAATGGTTCATCGCAAACCAGAATCCGGGGTTCCATGGCCAGCAAACCAGCTATAGCGGCCCTTTTTTTCTGGCCAAGGCTCAGGCAGTAAGGTGGCCTTTCAGCCAGATCTTCCAGGCCAAGCCTTTTTAATGCACTGTTAACCCTGGCGACAACTTCATGGTCTCCTAATTTCATGTTGCGGGGACCAAAAGCAACATCGCTAAATACGGTAGTAGAAAAAAGCTGGTTATCCGGATTATCAAAGAGCAGGCCCACTTTGCGCCGGACCTCTGCCAGTGTATTCTTCCCCAGCGCCAACCCATCAACCTTAATACTGCCTTCCTGGGAAGCGATTAATCCGTTGACATGATAGATCAGGGTTGTCTTGCCGCTGCCGTTCGTTCCGAGAATAGCAGTTTTTTTCGCTGCCTTAATTTTAAGATTTATCCCCTGCAGAGCGGGGGTAAGATCAGGGTAGGTATAGCTTAGATTTTCTATTTCAAGGGCAAACATTAGAGCACCACCTGTTCAATTACAAACAGAGTTACGATAAATAAGGGCGGTAAGGCTGCCCGCAAGAGATCGCCAGACCTGATCTTGCGGGGAGCGCCAACCGGCATGCACCCCTGAAAACCGCGCGATGCCATGGCCCGGTAAACAGTTTCCGATCGATTAAGTGACTTTATAAACAGGCCACCGGATACTTCACCATAAACCGGCAGTGATCCGCGGCTAAGTTCTGCCCGGAAAAGGCGCGCCTTTAGAGCCCTGATTGTTGTCTGCATTTCATGGATAAATAAAAAGCCGTACCGGTAAGCAAGATAAATTACCGTAGCTACTACCGCCGGAACTTTAAGATGCTCAAGTGCTTCAAGCATGTTTTCAATCGGCTGGTTGGTAAAGATAAAAAGGGTAAACGTC
>CAYWDA010000166.1:0-1726 GCA_964456945.1 uncultured Syntrophomonadaceae bacterium | reverse complement strand
ACCAGGACAAATTCAACCAGGCCTTCCTTGCGGCTATCCCTGACTGCTTCGAGAATTGTTTCTTCAGCTGCAGCAGCAACACAAAGTCGACAGGAGGGCAGTTCCCTGACGGCTGCGATTACCTGGTGAAAATTTTCAAATGACATTTCAAAAAGACCTCCTTCGCGAAGCAGAGCCTGCTCTTCTTAATTTATACCATAAATATTTCAAACCCGGTAAGGCAAAGCGGCTATTTCACCACGCAGAACCCGCAGCGCCCCGGCAGCAAGAGCTTCAAGTTCTGCTTCACCGGGGATAACAACCAGGGGAGCAATAAAGCCAATTTTCTTGGCAATAAATTCGACCAACAGAGCAGCATTGGCCATACCACCGGTGATCACCACACTGTCAACGGTACCATCCAGCACAGCGGCCATGGCCCCAATCTCTTTGGCGACCTGGTAAGCCATTGCTGCGGTAACTTCCCGGGACTGCTCATCGCCGGCAACCGCGCTCTCTTCAACCGTCTTAAAATCTTTGGTTCCCAGGTAAGAGTAGACGCCACCGCGGGAGGTAAGCAGGTTGACCATCTCTTCCCTGCTATGCTCACCGCTGTAGCAGAGACGAACCAAGCCCAGAGCGGGCAGGGTGCCACAGCGTTCCAAAGAAAAGGGGCCTTCTTCGTTAGCGTTATTAACATCGATCATTTTACCAGCCCGGTGAGCGGAGACCGAGATGCCGCTGCCAAGATGAGCAACGACCAGGTTTATTTCTTCATAGACTTTACCCAAACGGGCTGCAGCAAGTCTGGCCACCGCCTTCATATTCAGGGCATGCGACATGCTGAGGCGCGGCAAACCTTTCAAGCCTGAATAGCGGGCCGGGGTTTCAAGCTCGTCAACAGTGACCGGGTCTACGGTATAGGCAGGCAAGCCCAACTGGCGGGCCAGTGGTAAAGCAATTACATTACCCAGGTTTGAGGCGTGCCAGCCATATTTGGCGCTAAGCAGGTCTGCGCATAGTTCTTCATCGACCAGATAAGTGCCTGAGGCCAGAGGTTTAAGCAGTCCACCCCGGGCTACAATAGCCGCAAGCCCGGACAGGGAGAACTGTTTTTCAGCCAGCAGGCGCAGAATGGCTTCCCGCCTGAATCGGGCCTGCTCTCGCCGATCAAGATCAGGCGAAGTCTCTTCGACACTATGGCGCAGCGTTTCCATGAAAAGGGGTTCATGATCTTCGAAAAGGCCGACTTTTGTCGATGTAGAGCCTGGGTTTACAACCAGGATTTTATGCATTAATTTTCTCCCATTTATCTTTTATAATGGTCATTAAAAAAGACCCGCCGCCATCTTTATAAAACAGGTCAGAGTGCGGTTTAGAGGGCAAAAAGCTCGCTGTGGATAGATGACTGTGGAACGCCTGCCGCTCTTAATTCAGTAATGGCAGCCCTGCTCATCGCTACCGGGCCACAGACAAAAAAGCCCTTATTATCAAGATTATCCAGTGAATCACTGAGCATCTGCGCACTTAAGTGCCCTTTTTCACCCTGCCAGTCAGCCTGATCTGTCATCACCAGGACTACTTTAAAGAAGGGAAGCTCTTGCTGCAATTCTTCCAGTTCGTCACGAAAACAGAGCTGTTTTTCAGTGCGGTTAACCCAGAACAGGGTCACCTTTTGATCAAGATTAAGATCCTGCATGAAACGCAGCATGCTGATAAAAGGGGTGATCCCAATCCCGCCGGCAAT
>CAYWDA010000165.1:0-3658 GCA_964456945.1 uncultured Syntrophomonadaceae bacterium | reverse complement strand
TTTATTACCAACGGCAGCTCGGCAGCCCTTTATACTATTTTTGCGACCATCGACAAAAGCCTTGGGCATAAAGGACTCTGCGCCTTTGTTGTGCCTGGCGATACCCCGGGAATATGCGGTGGTAAAAAAGAACAAAAAATGGGCGATCGCTGTTCAGAAGTAGCAGAGGTTATTCTCGAAGATGTCAGGATTCCCGCGGCAAACCTGCTTGGAAAAGAAGGTGACGGTTTCAAAATTGCCATGGAAACCCTTGATGTTACCCGCCCGGGAATCGGAGCCGCCGCCGTCGGTGTAGCCAGAAGGGCTTTTGAGGAAGCAAAGAAATATTCGATGCAGAGAATTCAGTTTGGCAAGCCAATCGCTGCCAACCAGGCCATTCAGTTTATGTTTGCTGAAATGGCCACTAAGATAGATGCCGCCCGTCTGCTAGTCTGGCGGTCAGCGCAATATCTTTCAGTTGGCAAGCGTGCTTCCATGGAGGGCTCAATGGCCAAGTATTACGCGGCCGACATAGCGATGGAAGTTACTGTAGATGCCCTGCAAATTATGGGCGGCTCTGGTTACATGCGCGACTACCCGGTAGAAAAGCTGATGAGGGATGCAAAAATCCTGCAGATCTACGAAGGAACCAACCAGGTCCAGCGCATGGTTATTGCCAAAGAACTTTTCAGATAAACTTTGTGATAGGGGATGGGGTACTTGTCACATAAGATGTGCCCCACCCCCTGACACTGCAACCATTTTAGCTGTATGGTAGAAGCAAGGAGTGGCGTATATATGACAATTCTAAACCTCTCTAACCCGGCTCGCATTATCCTGGGGCTGCTTCTGTCGATCTGCGGCGGATTGACTTTTGTATTAGCTTTTCCACCCTATGAGATCTGGCCCTTGGTTCTGGTCGGCTATATACCGGTGCTGGTTGCCCAGCACCGGATCATGCCTCCAAAATTATCATCCCTGGCTTCTGCCTTAGCAATAGCAGTCTGGCTGCAGGGTTACCTGGGCGCTGTCTTCGCCCCGATAGGCACTTACATGATTTGGCTGCCGCTATTCGCATTTTTCTTAAGCTTGCTGTTTGATTGGGGGCAGCGGGTTTTTCATGGTAATACCGGCTACCGCTGGTTTGTGGTTGGCGGTGTTATAGCGTGGGCCGCGATTGAAATGATCAGGCTCTTCCTGCCGATCGCCGGCACCTGGGCCTTCATCGCATACCCCCTCTACCGGCAATTGTGGCTGATTCAGCCAGCCAGTATTTTTGGGATTATCGGCACCGGGATGCTGGTAATGATCGTTAATCATGTCCTGGCCCTTGTGGTCATTGGCTGGCTCGATCAGAAGTGGTTACCTGATCCATATTCTCCTCAAACCCCAGCTTTACCGCTCAATATGAAGTTGGCCAGGCGCTGGGCGCTTATCGGCAGCATCGTTTTAGTCGCCTGGGTAGGTTTAAGCCTAGCCCTCTTAAACATTGAAATTAATACACCATCAGTCAGAGTGGCCGCTATTCAACCCGCTGTATCACCGATTATCAGCGCAAATACAGGAAAAGATCTAGCCCAAATTCACAGCAGGATGCTCGAGCAGACACGCGAAGCGGCAGCGGAAGGGGCACAGTATATGGTCTGGCCCGAAGGTTCTTTCAGCTGGGATCCGCAGGTTGATGATCGTCTTGACCTGGCTGGAATGGCAGTTGAAACAGGCGCATACCTTGTTCCAGGTTATGTTGTAGTTATCGGCGAGGAAGGGTTCCGCAACGAAGCTACAGTAATTGATCCGAGCGGCCGCTTTTTGGGGGTTTTCGGCAAAGATCACCCGGTGGTATTCGGGGGAGAAACGAGCCTTAGCCGCGGTAATTACCCGGTTTACGAAACGGAATTAGGTGCTTTGGCCACAATAATTTGTTACGACCTCGACTATACCGATACTACCCGCAAGATGGTTGCCGGCGGAGCCCAATTGATCGGGGTGCCATCGAATGACTGGGGTAGTATTGCCGATAAACACTATACCCACGTTGTATTTCGGGCGATCGAAAATCGGGTGGCCATGGTCAAGGCCGACGGAGGCTACAACTCAGCCATTATTGACCCCTACGGTCGCATTCTTGAACTGGCCGTTTTTCCGGAAGGCGGTGAAGCAACCCTGGTTGCAGACCTGCAGATAGGCAGCGGGAAGGGTACCGTAACCACCCGCTTCGGTGACTGGTTAGGCTGGGTAGCTCTTGCCGGCCTGGCTTTCTTCACATTCGGGGGCAAGTGGCTCGAGAAAAGAGCCCTCTCATAACCCGCGAAACTGAACCGGGTAGACAAGTTCAAATTCTTCAAAAACAACAAGCATATCCTCAGTAAACTTGATTATCGGTTATTCTCTCTCGGTTCCTAATATTCTACCTTTTTTAAGTTGTAAATAGTATACTTAATACTGATAAGCATTAATGCTTCAGCAGTAGCCGAGACGCGAACAATCAGATTAATGCCGTTCAGGGAGATCTAATCCATTGATAAAAGATATTGAGTTAAACCCGCAATTTAGAAAAGCGCTGGAACTGATGGAAAATAGCGGTAAGCATATTTTCATAACCGGTAAAGCGGGAACGGGAAAATCGACACTGCTTGAATACTTCCGATCTGTTACCACGAAGAATATTGTGGTTTTGGCGCCGACGGGTGTAGCGGCAGTTAATATTTCCGGGCAAACAATACATTCTTTTTTCGGTTTCAGGCCGGACATAACCGTCGAGAAAGCTAAAAAAGAAGCGAGAAGAAGAGCAGCGCCTTTATATATGAATCTTGATGCGCTGATCATCGATGAGATTTCCATGGTGCGGGCCGACCTATTAGATTGCATTGATCAGTTCCTGAGAATCAACGGCAGGGAACCGGGCGCTCCTTTCGGTGGCATCCAGATGATCTTTATCGGTGATCTATATCAGATTCCACCGGTTGTTGTCGGCCAGGAGCAGCATATTTTTAGCGACTACTACGACAGTGAGTATTTCTTCGATTCCAGGGTCTATGCCGATATCGATATAGAACACCTGGAGCTTGAGAAGATCTACCGCCAGACTGATCAAGATTTCATCGATCTGCTGAACAAAATCCGCAATAAAACTATCTCCGGGGAAGATATTGAGTTGCTTAACTGCCGCATTATTGATGGCAGCGAGATTTTGCCGGAAGACAGTGTTTATTTGACTACGACCAATGCTATGGCCGACGACAGGAACAGAGAAGAACTTTCGAAGTTGCCGGGGAAGTCAGAAACTTTTGAGGCTGAAGTGCGCGGGGAAATTGAGCGGAAACAATTTCCGGCTGAAGAGCAGCTGCTGATCAAGCGAGATGCGCAGGTAATGCTGCTCAATAATGATGCGGAAGGGCGCTGGATTAACGGCACAATCAGCACAATTGTGCAGATCTGGGATAAATACCTGGAAGTAAGGCTGAGTAACGGCAGAATTGAAGAGGTTCGACCACATAAATGGGATGTTTACCGTTTTTCATGGGACACAGAAAAAGAAGCGGTTGCGGCTGAAAACGTGGGGTCTTTCAAGCAGTATCCCGTCAAGCTTGCCTGGGCGATTACTATTCACAAAAGCCAGGGTAAAACTTTTGATAACGTGGTCATTGATCTGGGCAGGGGCGCTTTTGCCTCTGGCCAG
>CAYWDA010000164.1:0-2844 GCA_964456945.1 uncultured Syntrophomonadaceae bacterium | reverse complement strand
TTTACGATAAGATAAAAAAGCTAATTCAATATTAATTGTTGAAGCTTTGTATATCCAGATTGTTTATTGCTGAACCATTTTGTTGATCTATAGATTATTATTGACGCTCTGTCTCGAGAGCATATTTATGTTGAGCTTGGCTTGAAGATATAGTAAGCTTAAGCTGGCTCAATCAAAAGCTTTGGAGGCGTTGGCGATGATTCTAATCACGGGCGCGGCCGGAAAAACCGGTCGGGCGGTATTCAGAGCCCTTTTGAAATGTGGGCAGGAAGTCCGGGTTATGGTCCATCGCCAGGAACAAGCTGACGAGTTTTTAGCGATCGGTGCCTGCTCAGCGCTGGTCGGTGATATGACAAAAATCGAAAGCTATCTCGAAGCCATGGTTGGAATCGAAGCTGTCTACCATATCTGCCCGAATATGCACCCGCGTGAAGTTGAGATTGGACTAATAGCCATTAATGCTGCGCTTACCTCTGGACTGAAGCAATTCGTCTACCACTCTGTTCTCCACCCCCAGGTTGAAGAGATGCCCCACCACTGGAATAAACTGCGTGTTGAAGAGGCGCTCTTTGAATCTGGCATTAATTTTACAATTCTGCAGCCGGCGCCCTATATGCAGAATATCCTGTCCGGGCGCAACCTGATTCTTCAGGAAGGCCGCTATTTAATTCCCTATCCTGTTAGCACCAGGATCAGTATGGTTGACCTTGAAGATCTCGGCAGAGCAGTGTCAGCCGTTTTAACGGAGCCAGATCACCGGGCGGCAATCTACGAAATCGTCGGGACTGAGGCTTTGAGCCAGGTCGAAATGGCCGAAATAATCGGTGCAGTTCTTGGTAAAAATGTAGTTGCCGAAGAAATTCCACTTGAACATTGGATTCAAAATGCTAAAAATGCCGGTTTGGGATCTTACCAGGTTGAAACCCTGGTAAAGATGTTTGAATACTACGCCCGCTTTGGACTTCATGGCAGCAACTTTATTTTGAAAAAACTGCTAAAAGGCGAACCGCAAAATATTGCCGGTTTTGTCAGGCGGGAGCTGTTAAGTAATTGATTTTGTCACTGGTTTTATAAGTTTTTTTACATACATTTAAGAGAATGGAGTTGAGTGTTAATGATAGTAGGTGTGCCCAGAGAGATTAAAAGCGATGAAAACCGGGTAGCAATTACTCCCGGAGGCGTAGAGGTTTTTACTGCTTCCGGCCACAAAGTTTTAATCGAGACTATGGCGGGTGACGGCAGTGGATTCTCAGATCAACTTTACCTGGAAGCGGGCGCCGAGATAGTGGCAGCGCCGTCTGCACTTTTTAGCAGGTCCGATATGGTTCTAAAGGTTAAAGAACCACAGGTTTCAGAATACAGCTTATTTAAAGAAAATCTAATTCTTTTCACTTATTTGCACCTGGGAAACAATATAAAACTGGCTGAAGCCCTACTTGCCAAAAAGGTGACTGGTATCTCTTATGATACGGTGCAAAAGGCAGATGGATCTTTGCCACTGCTGGCGCCGATGAGTGAGGTAGCCGGCAAGATGGCGGTACAAATAGGCGCCCACTATCTGGAAAAGCTAAATGGCGGTTCTGGCGTACTGTTGGGTGGTGTGCCTGGTGTTCCACCTGGTCACGTGGTGATCATTGGTGGTGGCATGGTCGGTATTAATGCTGCCAAGGTAGCTCTGGGTATGGGTGCGAGAGTTAGTCTGCTCGACATTGATGCGGCTAAGCTGCGCTATATTGATGACATCTTCGGTGGCCGAATCGATACGGTAATTTCAAATCGTTACTGGGTCTCCCGGCTGGTTGCCGATGCTGATCTGCTGGTTGGTGCGGTTTTAATCCCCGGTGCTAAAGCGCCGCATATCGTTACTGAAGAGATGATCAGTCGCATGCGCCCAGGCTCTGTTGTGGTTGATGTGGCCATTGACCAGGGTGGCTGCATCGAAACCTGTGAAATGCCTACCACTCACAGTGATCCGGTAATTATTAAACAGGGAGTTGTTCATTATAGCGTTGCCAATATTCCGGGAGCAGTGCCACGCACTTCAACCTTGGCCCTTACTAACGTAACCCTGCCCTATGCCCTGAAAATTGCCAACCGGGGTTTTAAACAGGCGATCAGTGACGACCCGGCCCTGGCTAAAGGTGTCAATACTATTGCCGGTCAAATAGTGCATGAAACAGTGGCTCAGTCACTTGAGCTTGATTACACACCTTTGAATCAGGTTATTTAGCAGTATGGATGAAGAATGGCGAGCATGAATTTATTACCGGGGAAATGGAGGTAACAAGATGTATCTGACCGATTTGCACAAAACAGAAGAAATTGACATCACTCCCGATAACCTGAAAGAAAAAGGCCGGGTTACAGTACGCTGGCTGCTTGGTGAGCCTGAAGGCGCGCCGAATTTTGAAATGCGCTATTTTGCGCTGTCAGGCGTTATCAGCACAGACTGGCACCACCACGAATGGGAGCACCAGGCTTTCGTAGTTAAAGGTAAAGGAAAGTTTCGCAGCATCGAAAAAGAATACGATCTCGAGCCTGGATGTGCCGTATATGTTGCCCCCGGTGATCAGCATCACTTTATCTGTGGTGGCGATAAGCTCGAATTTATCTGTGTCGTGCCTAAAGGCACCCGCGCCTGCATGGTTAGCAGCGATAAATAATATTTTGCTCATACTCTTCAGATAGGAGTGCTGTAAAATGGAATGGTTTCTTTATCGCAATGGTGAACAAAGTGGTCCAATGAGCGCCGACCAGCTTTTTAAACTGGGTCGCGAGGGTTCTTTGCAGGCAGCTGATCTGGTCTGGAATGCAGAAATGAAAGAATGGACTCCGGTTGGCGCG
>CAYWDA010000163.1:0-6757 GCA_964456945.1 uncultured Syntrophomonadaceae bacterium | reverse complement strand
CTGCTGCAAAAAGCGCTCGCTTTCCGCGGCCAGTATCACCAGTTAAAAGAACTAGACGACAGTATGGAACAAAAAGCCCACGATACCGCCATTAACCTGGCCGGGTCACCACGACACAAACGTCAGTCAACCCGGGCTTAATTGTCCTCTGGTTCAAGTTCAGGCTCAACCAGTTCAGACTCAGGCCCAATCAAATATACGATCTCCGATTCTTCAAAAAGCACCTGAACCAGCTCATTAATGACCAGCGCAATTTGATCTTCGATCAGCGCTTCCCTTACCTGTTCACTAACTGTATCAAAGTCTGCTTCATCCGCTTCCTTCCGGTCCAGAACTTCAATCAAGTGGTAACCGAAGCTAGTTTGAACGGGATCGCTAATTTCACCCACTTCAAGTGCAAACGCTACTTCCTCAAATTCTTCTACCATCATGCCCCGGCTGAAGAAACCAAGGTTTCCACCACTGTCCTTATTCGACTGATCCAAAGAATGAACTGCAGCCAGTGCGGCAAAATCCTCGCCAGCTGCGAGCATAGCGGCAATTTCGTTAACCAACTCTTCACTCTCAACAAGAATGTGCCTTGCTTCTACTTCTTCTGCCTGATCAAACAGATAGCGGTGCTCTTCAAAATAAGTGCGAACATCCTCATCGGTTGGGTTGATTTGCTCAAGAGCAAGCTTGCGAACCAGCATGTTTAGACGCGCATCTTCCCGAAAAGATTCTTCGCTAATGCCATAATAATCGAGCGCAGAAAGAAACGCTTCTTCTGAACCCTGGAAGCTTTCAAGGATGATCGAATCAACCTCTGCATCAAGATCTTCTTCACTCACCGTGATGCCGGCCTGCTCACCCTCCTGAACAATCAAACGCCTGGTGATCAACTGATCTAGCGCATCTTTGCCGCCGCCCTGGGCATAAAGTGCTTCAAAAAGCTCGTCCTGCATAATCTCTTCACCATTTACTGTGGCGACTACCTGGCTTCCTTGTTGCGACGACTGCTGAGTCATTGTAATACCCAAAACAATCACAGCAACCAGAAGCACGGCGATCACTGCCAGCAGCAGCTGAGGATTTAAACCTTTAATGCGTTCACTGACACTGATTGTTTCTGCTTTGTTATCCAATTCATGCACCCCTCTTCTTTCTTATACTATGGAATAATTTTGTTCATCGGAAACTCAAGAATGCCTTCGGCACCTGCTTCCTGCAGTTCGCAGATCAGGGTTCGTACTTTCACTTCGTCAACTACACTTTCAACCGCTACCCAGTTGTCGGCACACAGGTTAGAAATGGTCGGCCTGCGTAAAGCCGGTAACAGTTCAACAACTTTCTCCAGGTTATCATTATGCACATTCATTTTTAACATTACCTTCTGCTCGGCCAGTAATGCACCCTTAAGCAGAGTTACCATGCGATCAACTTTTTTCTTTTTCCAGGGGTCCGCCCAGCTGGTGTGGTTCATAATCACCCGCGGAGTTGACACAAGAATTGTCTCGATAATTCTAAGGTTATTAGCCTTAAGGGAACGGCCTGTCTCGGTAAGTTCAGCGATAGCATCCGCTAAAAGAGGCGGCTTAACCTCTGTTGCACCCCAGGAGAATGAAACTGTTGCATTAACTCCCTTCTCTTTCAGGTAACGGCGCGTGCTTTCAACCAGCTCAGTAGCGATACGCATTCCCTCAAGATCTTCTACTTTGGTAATTTTAGAATCATAGGGCACGGCCAGAACAAGACGCACCGGGCGTAAACCGCGCTTTGAATAGTTAAGATCTGTCAGTTCTTTCACATCAGCAGCGGTTTCGTTAATCCAGTCCTTACCGGTCAGGCCGACATCAAGCACCTGCTCTTCAACATATTTTGGTATTTCCTGAGCCCGCATCAAGACACACTCAATCTCTTCATCATCGATGTAGGGATAATATGAGCGTTCGCCAATATGAATGTTGTAGCCTGCTTTCTTAAATATTTCCATGGTCGTGTTTTGCAGGCTGCCGGCGGGCAGGCCCAGCTTTAACTTATTCATTTTCCTCGCTCCTTTACTAATAAACATTAGTAATAAGTTAGCACGTAGCCTTAACGCTGTCAACGCAAAGGGTAAAACCGGATGTAAGAATACCCTTTTTAGTTTTTCAGGAAGGCACTTTTTAATTGCACGGGCAGGATTACAGGGGCGCTTTCAAGAATTATTGACAGCAGTTTAAGTTGAGGAGGCAAAAGAATGACCCATAGCGAGATGAGCAGGGCGAAACGTCACCTGGAAACAACCGGTAAAATGAAAGAAATGCTGCCGCGTTTTTTTATGCGCATGATGGAAAGAAGATTCAGCAATGAACCACTGGCCTGGTGCATGGTCGGAGTGCCGCCGGAGCTGCTTAAAGCTTTCGATCTGCTTTTTGAGTGGCCCGAAAACTTTGGCACAATGTGCGCCAGCCGCCTGGTTGCTCCCCGCTTTATAGAAGTCGCCGAAGGTGACGGTTATTCTCCTGAACTCTGCTCATACGTGACCAACACTATGGGTTACTGCAAGCTATTTAAAGAAACGGGGGAAGCCCCACCTGAATCCCCCCTGCCCGGTGGCATGGGTACACCGGCAATGCTGCTTGGTTCCGGGTTTATCTGTGAACCGCGCTGGAAGTGGTTTCAATCGGTCGCCACCCGCTTTTTCGATGTTCCTGTATACAGCAGCGATCCGCTGGCCCCACCCTGGGATATAGACCCAAATGACCCCAGGGTTGCCGAGCATTATCTTTCCCTGCTGCGCGAAGATCTGGCCGGCCAAATTGCTTTTATAGAAAAACATACCGGCAAGAAGTTAGATCTTGACCGCTTAAGAGAGATCATGGCTCTTTCCCACCAGGCTCTTGCTTACTGGCGCGACACGCTTGCCCTGCGCAAAGCGGTACCCACACCAATGGGTTCCACCGACTATTTTCATGCAATTATCGCTCAGATGTATCTGGTCGGTGACCAGGAAGCGGTCGATTTCTACCGGGAAATGTATGAAGAAGTAAAAGACAGGGTTGATCGTAAAATTGGCATAGTAGAAGAAGAGAAATATCGCCTGATCTGGTTTGGCCTGCCGCCCTGGTTCAACATGGGTATCTTTAACTATTTGGAATCGCATGGCGCTGTATTCGCCTATGAATCAACCTATAACGTGGGTGACTACTTCGAAGTTGACTTAAGCGATCCGCTGGAGGCGATTGTCCAGCGGGCCTGGCAGCGGGCCCTGAAGATGCATGAATACGGCGCGGAAACGATGCCCGAAATTTGTAACCCGGCTGTATTCGGAGGTTTTTCCGGAAGCAAACTCTTAGATGAGCTGGTTGATGACTATAGCTTAAACGGGGCAGTTATGCACCTTACCCGCTCCTGCCGGGCCGTATCGTTCGGTGAAGTTCATACTAAGAACAGGCTGGCAAAACTTGGTGTGCCATCGTTAATCTTTGAAAGTGACATGGCCGACCCCCGTCTTTGGTCAGATGCCCAGATCAAGACCAGACTGCACGCATTTCTTGAAACTATAGACAAAACCAGGCAGGGAGGTTAACGCAATGGCTCTTAACCAAAACACTAATCTAAAGGATAGCACAGCCAGGCAACGTGAAGAGCAGATCCGCCTTTTAAAGGCAGAAACGGGGAAACCGGTCATTGGCTATTTATGCTGCTTTGCCCCACCGGAAATTATTAGTGCTTCCGGCGCTATTCCCTACCGCATAACCGGGCAGCCCGGCGGCGACACCTCGGCGGCAGATGCCTACGTTGAACCGTACGGCTGCACTTACGTGCGCAACATCCTGGCCCGCGCAGCAGAAGGAAAACTTGATTTTCTGGATGGCATCATCATCTCGCACAGCTGCGACATGGTACAGCGCCTCTATGGTATATGGAGCTACTATTACCCACTCTCTTATTCTTACATGTTTAATGTGCCGCACCAGGTCAGCCCCTGGGGTCAGCGGTTTTTCAAACGTGAGCTCGTCTTTTTCCAGGAAAGCCTGGAAAAATTTACAGGGCAAAAAGTAAGCGCTGAATCTCTAGCTGAAACGATAGCTGCCTATAACAAGAACCGCGCGCTGATTCGCAACCTTTACGCTTTGCGCAAAACTGACCAACCAGCGGTTGAAGGCAGCGAAGTGCTTGACCTTTTAATCGCCGGGGGAGCACTACCGCCCGCCGATTTCTCCACACTATTAGCATCAACCCTGAAAACGGTTAAAGAGCGCAAACCAGAGAAAGAAAAAACGCCACGCATCTTAGTGTGGGGCAGTATAATGGATGACCCAACCCTCTACAAAATGATCGAAGAAGCCGGGGGAACCGTTGTAGCAGATGATACCTGCATCGGCTTCCGGGTCTGGGATAAAGATGTTCCGATAGCCGAAGACCTCTACGACGGGCTAACCGAGCATTACTTTCTGAACTTCCAATGCCCGCGCACTGACCGTGGCCCCGGAATCGGTCGTTTCGACTACATATTAGAGCGGGCGCGAGAATATAAAGTAGATGGGGTAATCGGTTATTCAATTTCTTTCTGTGATCCGCACAAGTTTGATTACCCCGACCTGCGTGACTACCTGAAAAAAGAAGGCCTGCCCATGCTGCTAATCGACGATAACTACAGTTTCGAACCTGCAGGGGCAATAAAAACCAGGTTACAGGCTTTCATGGAAATGTTGTAGGTAAGTTGTAAAATAAAATCCTTGTGCCATAGCGCCTGATATGAGAAAATAGTAGCATTCATTTTCAGCAGGCTTCATTTCTTCTCGTAAAGGTGCGTGATTTTTATGGCTCTGATTATTCATAAATACGGTGGAACCTCGGTAGCTACCCTTGACCACATTCGCCGGGTGGCAATGAGTGTTAAACATACCGCAGAAAAAGGCAACCAGGTAGTAGTGGTTGTTTCAGCAATGAGCGGCCAAACTGATCGATTACTGGGCATGGCAGCAGAGATAACCGCCACGCCCAACGAGCGCGAGCAAGACGCTTTGGTGGCAACCGGCGAGCAAAGCTGTGCTGCCCTGCTGGCAATCACCCTTAACAGTATGGGCCAGAAAGCTAAATCATTTATGGGTATGCAGCTACCCATGGTTACCGATAATTTGCACACCAGGGCCCATATAGTTGATCTGCCTACTACGATTCTAAAGCAAACCATTGAAGAGCAATGCATTCCGGTTGTCGCGGGCTTTCAGGGTGTAAGCGAAGATGGCAGTATAACAACCCTGGGTCGCGGTGGCTCTGACACGACCGCCGTAGCGCTTGCTGCAGCGCTAAAAGCTGACTGCTGCGAAATATATACCGACGTTGATGGTGTTTACACTGCAGACCCGAACATCTGCCCCCGGGCCCGCCACCTGAAACGCATCTCATACCAGGAAATGCTTGAACTGGCCGGTTTGGGTGCAAAAGTGCTGCATGCCCGCTCAGTTGAACTGGCCCAGAAATACCAGGTACCCCTGGTTGTAAAATCTTCCTTTGGAGGAGAAAGAGAAACCTGGATTGTTAACGAGGAGGATGTCATGGAAAACTCGATCATTAAAGGCGTTACCCTTGAGCGCAATGTATCAAAAATATCGCTGATCCGTGTTCCCGACCGGCCGGGGATTGCTTACAAAATCTTATCCCCGCTGGCTGATGCTGCCATCAATGTAGATATGATCATTCAGAATGCCAGCATTGACGGTTTCGCCGATTTTACCTTCACCATGCCCACCACCGATCTCGACAAGGCGATAACCCTGGTTAATGCGGTGGCTGAAAGTATCGGGGCCCTGGAAGTACTCGCCGACAATAATATTGTTAAGGTTTCTGCTGTCGGTATCGGCATTAAAACTAACCCCGGCGTTGCCGCGCGCATGTTTAAATCACTGTCTTCTGAAAACATCAATATCCAGATGATCAGCACTTCAGAATACCGTATTTCCTGCGTGGTTGATGAAAAATACGGCGAACTTGCGGTGCGAGCAGTCCACCACGCTTTTGATTTAGATGATACTGAGCATCACGCAATCGAGGAATAGCAGCAGGCGCTCTAATACCTTCACCCAGTCAGGAGATCGCAAATGAACAGTGATTCTAAAAACCGATTGTGGCTCGGCTTCTGGCAAATTGCCGACCCCAAAATCTGGATCGCTTCAACCATTCCGATGGTTGTGGGCGCTTCCGTTGCCTATACTTACCAGAAAAGTTTCAGCTTTAGTTGGTTTCTGATCGGGGTTGCGGCGATCTACCTGCTTGAAATAGGCAAAAACGCCATCAACGAATATGTAGATTATCTTAGCGGGGTCGATACTTTTGTTACAACAGATAAGCGGACACCTTTCAGTGGTGGCAAAAAAACGATCATTGACGGCAAGTTATCACTAAAAGAAAATCTAATCATCGGCCTGATCACAACTGCCGCCGGCTCTCTTCTCGGACTCTACATCGTAGTAGCGCGTGAACCGCAGGTAATCTGGTTCGGCCTGGCAGGGGTCTTTTTTGCCCTTTTTTACAGCCTGCCCCCTTTCAAGTTCGCCTATCGCGGCCTGGGTGAAATCGTTGTGGGCATAACCTTCGGCCCGTTAATCGCCTGTGGCACCTTCCTGGTGCAGACCCATACTTTAACCCCACTTATCGTATTGGCATCACTGCCACTCGGTTTTTTAATTGCTAATGTCCTCTGGATAAACCAGTTTCCTGACTATGAAGCAGACCTGAAAGGCGGCAAGATGAACGGGGTTGTTCGCCTGGGCAAAAAAAGAAGTGTTAA
>CAYWDA010000162.1:0-4406 GCA_964456945.1 uncultured Syntrophomonadaceae bacterium | reverse complement strand
ACCAGTTAGCGAGCTACCTGCTCCATGGCATAGGCTTCTATGATATCTCCTTCATGCAGATCGTTGTAATTTTCAAGTAATATTCCACACTCATAACCGGTTAGAACTTCACGAACATCATCCTTGAATCGTTTCAAGGAATCGATGCGGCCGTTATCAAGAATGACCGTTCCATCCCTGATTACCCTGACCATCGAATTACGAGTCAACTTGCCTTCAATTACATGTGACCCGGCAATGCTGCCTAATCTGGATACTTTAAAGAGCTGCCTGACTTCTGCCTGGCCAAGAATTACTTCCTTCATGACCGGCTTTAAAAGTCCGGTAACTGCAGCCTTGATATCTTCAATTGCCTCGTAGATGATTCGGTATAGTCTGATATCGACTTGATCCTGTTCGGCCAGCTTGCGGGCGTTATTGTCAGGCCTTACATTAAAACCAATGACAATGGCATTGGATGCGGATGCAAGCATAACATCAGATTCATTGATTGCCCCGACACCGGTATGAATGATCTTAATTAACACCTCTTCAAGGCTTAGTTTAAAAAGCGCATCCTGAAGAGCTTCAACTGAACCGTGGACATCCCCTTTCAGGATCAGGTTCAGGTCTTTAACTTCACCATCCTGAATTTGCTTGAACAGATCGTCAAGTGTGACTCGCTGTACCCGCCTACTGGCTTCTTTCAGTTTAAAAGCCCTTTTCTCAGCAACCTGCCTGGCAACACGATCATCACCGACAACCTGGAAACGGTCTCCAGCCATTGGCACATCAGTCAGACCCAGTATTTCTACCGGTGTTGACGGACCTGCTTCCTCAATTCTATCTCCGCGGTCATTGTGCATCGCCCTGACTTTTCCGGCTATTGAGCCGCAAATAATCGGGTCACCGACTTTCAAAGTTCCATCTTGAACCAATACGGTTGCAACAGGTCCACGTCCACGATCAAGTTTTGCTTCAATCACAGTACCGCGTCCGGCCCTTTCAGGATTAGCTTTCAACTCGCCTACTTCGGCCAGCAACAGAACCATTTCTAAGAGTTCTTCGATTCCGTCGCCCCTGATTGCGCTGACCGGAACAAAAATAGTATCGCCGCCCCATTCTTCGGCAACCAGGCCGTGATCAGATAATTGCTGTTTTACCCGATCCGGGTTAGCATCAGGCTTGTCAATCTTGTTAACTGCAACCAGAATCGGTACCTGAGCTGCCTTGGCGTGGTTAATCGCTTCAATCGTCTGCGGCATTACTCCATCATCAGCGGCAACAACAAGTATTGCAATATCAGTTACCTGGGCACCCCTGGCCCGCATAGCGGTGAAAGCTTCGTGGCCTGGTGTGTCAAGAAATACAATTTTTTTGTCGTTTATCTTGACCTGGTAAGCGCCAATATGCTGAGTAATGCCACCTACTTCACCCTCAGTAACCTTGGCATTGCGGATGGTATCAAGCAGTGAGGTTTTACCGTGATCGACATGCCCCAAAACGGTTACAACCGGCCTGCGCAAAACCTCTTTCTTTTTATCTTCATCATCGTTAGAAAGCAATTCTTCTTCGACCGGATCTTCTATATAATCGATATCAAAACCGTACTCCTCTGCTAACAGATCAACATCATCAGGAGTAAGCGGCTGATTTACATTCGCCATAACACCCATTTCCATCAGGTAAGTAATCAGCTGGGTTGGAGGAGCATCAAAATGGCCTGCAAGTTCGGCAATAGTTACCTGGCCTTCCAGTCTTAGTTTTGGGCGTTGCGCTTTAATCGCCGCGGCCCGTTTCTCTTCCTGGATCACTTTACGTGCTTTTCGGCTGGGTGCAGCAACTTCTTCAACAGGCGCTGGTGCAATTGTCTTCTCAACCTGAGGTGCTGCTTCAGCTGTTTCAGCCACTCTCTCAGCCGGCTTTGGCTTCTTCTTAGGTTCCTCTTTAGCCGGTTCCTTAACCTTTTCCTTTGGCGCCTCTTTGGGTGGCTTACCACCGGCCTGACCGGTTAAGATTGCCATAACCTTCTTTGCTTCTTCATCCGACAGGGTACTCATATGGTTATTAACGCTAATGTCCATACTTTCCATCACATCGATAAGTTTTTTACTGGATGTTCCCAGTTCTTTTGCTAATTCATAAACTCTAACCTTACTCATTTAGAACACCTCCATTAGGTAAACCCTCCCCATCAAGATCCTTCACCTTCCGGCTCATTTTCTAACATGGCGGTTATTGCGGTGACCAGTTCAGGCGATACAGGCATCTGTAGGTTTTTCTCCAGCCGCCTACCTTTAATCGCCTTCTGCAGGCAGGATTGCAACGGACATATATAGGCTCCCCGTCCCGGTTTTTTACCGGTCAAATCGAGAATAATGCTTCCCTCGGGAGTCCTGACGACACGCACGAGTTCTTTTTTTGCCTTTTTTTCCTGGCAACCGATACAGACGCGTAAAGGAATTTTGCGTCTTTTAATCATTTTCCTTTGAATCCTCCTCAGGCAGATTATTGCCTTCCGGATCACCAATTGCATCGTTCAAAACATCTTCAACTCTATTATCTATTTTGCTGAAATCAATAGCAAGTTCTTTAACACCTTCTTCATCACCAGTTGAATTGTCGGACAAACCGATAGCAGAGAGGCTCTTCTCAGCATACTGAGTCTCACTTGAAATGTCTATTTTCCAACCGGTAATTTTTGCTCCAAGACGGGCATTCTGGCCCTCTTTGCCGATTGCCAGTGAAAGTTGGCTATCGGGTACAACAACCGTTGCCATTTTATGTTCAGAATCAAGGATTACCGATGACACTTTTGCCGGGCTGAGAGCATTGGCTATATACTCCTCTGACTCTTCGGACCATTTTACAATGTCAATTTTTTCACCTTTGAGTTCATTGCTGATCGCCTGAACCCTGCTGCCTTTTGGTCCGACACAGGCCCCTACAGGATCTATATCTTTATTGTTGGAGAAAACCGCTAGTTTAGAACGGTGGCCCGCTTCTCTTGCTGCGGCTTTTATTTCAACAATACCTTCGTAAATTTCAGGAACTTCCATTTCAAATAAACGCTTAAGAAAACCGGTATGAGTCCTTGAAACAATAATCTGGGGTCCCTTGGTAGTTTTTTTAACGTCAACAATAAAAGTTTTTACCCTCTCACCTTGCCTGTATCGTTCATACGGAATTTGCTCATCTACCGGGAGAACAGCTTCAGTCCTGCCCAGATCAATAATTACATTCCTTTGTTCAAAGCGACGGACTAAACCGGTGATTATTTCCTCAGTCCTATCAACAAAGCTTTCATAAATTAGTTCCCGTTCAGCTTCCCGGATCCTTTGAATTACAACCTGCTTGGCTGTTTGGGCCGCTATTCGCCCGAATTCTTTTGGGGTTACTTCCATTTCAACAGTATCGCCAACCTGGCAGCGCGGATCATAGACACGTGCCTCGTAAAGATTTACTTCCTGCTGGTCAGACTCAACTTCTTCTACTACTTTTAACTGAGAAAATACTGTTATGTCACCTGTTTCCCGATCAAGGTTAACCCGCACTGCAGGGGCGGCCTGAAAATTTCTTTTATAAGCCGAGACTAACGCCACTTCAAGAGCTTCAAAGAGAACTTCTTTGCTGATTCCTTTTTCTTTTTCCAAAGCATCAATCGCTGAAAAAAGATCTTTGTTCATTTTTCTTACCCTCCTTTCTCTTTAGCTCTTACCTTTTTCTTTTTTTTCCGGTCCGTTATATCTAAGATTCGCCCTGGCAATCAAATCGTAAGGCACAGAAAATTCGGCGCCGTCGTCCGTTCTTAGCGTAACCGCATCTTCTCCTGCACTTTGCAGTGTACCACTCAATTTACTGCTGCCTTCTAGCGGTTCGGTTGTTATTATTTTAACTCTTTCACCCTGGAAACGTAAAAAATGTGCTTTCTTTGTTAAAGGACGTTCAAGGCCTGGTGATGAAACTTCAAGGTTGAAAGCATGTGTAATAGGATCATGCTGATCGAGCATTTCCGAAACCGCTCTGCTTACTTCTTCACAATGTTCAATCTCGATACCGCCGTCCCGATCTATATAGAGCATTAGTTTTCCATACTTACCGGTTACATATTCAAGTTGGACCAGCTCAATACCCTTGCGTTCAACCAGCGGTTCAATAAGGCTAATCAGTATCTGCCTTGTTTCCTCCCGGCTTCGTGATTCCGCCATATAAACAACCCCTTACTAATATGAAAGAGTGGGAAAAACCCCACCCTTGACTGCTAAAACCATTCCATCTTTTTAAATTTAACATAATTTAAGTAAAAACGCAATACCGGTTAGACTTCCTCAGAGCTGACGCATGAAATTCTTTAAGCAAGCGCAATCCTCGCAATCATTCTTTATGATAGCAATAATTTCCAGTAATTTCTGTTTATCCTTCCTCAG
>CAYWDA010000161.1:0-2927 GCA_964456945.1 uncultured Syntrophomonadaceae bacterium | reverse complement strand
TGAAGGAGTAAGGATGCTGTTTAAAAAAAGTGAAAAGAATGTGGCGCTTAACGGAGAAGAGACTGCAGTAAAGAGCGGCGGTGAAGGAAGCCTGGCCGTTAACAGCCGCCGGGTAATCCTTTTTGGAGTCCTGCTGATTCAGTTTGTGCCGCTTGTTGTTCTCGGCGGCGTTATGGGGATCTTTACCAGCCCCAAGGCCTTTCTCTTTATGGCCGCCACCCAGCTGATCTTTTACGCATGGCTTTTTGCCGCCTTCCATTTAGATCAATTCAGGCCCCAGGTCAACCCGCTGTTGATTGCCATCGGCGTCTACCTGTTTGCCCTCACCCTCAGCACCCTGTTTGGTGCCGATCCGGCAGAGAGCTTCTGGTCTGAACATGGACGGATGACCGGTTTGCTTTTCCAGCTGCACCTGTTTGCCTTTTTTCTGGTCAGCAGCGCTGTTTTCAGAAGTGAAAGCGAGTGGCGTTTTCTGCTGGGCACCGCCGTCTTTATAGCCGTGCTGGTTAGCGCCTGGGGTTTGGCCGATAACTATAACCTGGAATGGCCGCTGCAGGTCTACGACCGGGTGGGCATTGTTTCACTCCAGGTCAGGGATTTCAGCCAAAGTGGCTCGACCCTGGGTAATAAATCGTTTTTAGGCACCTACCTTTTGATTAACAGTTTTTTCGCGCTTTACCTTTTTTCTACCGCTGGCCGAAAAGGAAAGTTAATATGGGGGATTTGTTTTATGCTGATTGCCACCGGGATTATGCTCAACCCGGGGGGAAGGGCTATGCGAGGTGCATTTATTGCCGGCTTGTTGTTGATCATGTTGCTCTACTTTGCCTTTCAACAGCGCCACAGATTTATGAGAATATCAGCCGCCGCCCTGATCTTTTTGGCCTTGGCAGCAGCCTTTTTTTTCGGCATCAGCACATTTCAGGAGGATAGCTTTACCCGCCGGCAGATGCTCGCCCTGGAAGGCATGCCGGAACGGATCATTCACTGGGAAATAGCCTGGGAGGGTTTTAAGGAGAGGCCGCTGTTAGGCTGGGGCCCGGAAAACTTTGAAACTGCAGCTCAGCGACACTATAACCCGGAGCTGCTGCTGCCTGGCTATGGCTTCTCTATTAACGAGCGTTGGGATCGGGCCCACAACGTATTCTTTGATCACTTGGCAACGGCAGGGTTACTTGGCCTCATTGCCTATGTTGCCGTTCTCGGTGCGGCCATTCTGCTCCTCTGGCGGGCCTGGGCCCGTGACCGGAACCGGGTAGGCTATTTATGGCGAGCGGCGATATTTACCGCCCTTTACACCGCACACTTCATTCAAAACCTTACTGTATTTGATACCCCGGCCAGCTATATTTTTTTCTACATGTCGCTGGCTTATGTTGCTGCTACTGCAGACCCCGGCAATATGGAGGAAGGGGAAAAGAAAAGAGTTTGGTCAGCCAAACCGGGCGTTTATTCCATGCTGCTGTTTGCCACCCTCTCGGTACTGCTGATCATCAGTATTAATCATTTCGTTGTCAGGCCATTTCTGGCCGGCCGTCTAGTCAGGTTGGCTTTGCAGGAGGAACATTTCGAAGAGGGCTCACTGGTTGAAATATTTCAGCAGGCAAACGCTCTGACGCCACTGGGTAGAAAACAAAACCGGCTATATTTGGCCGGTGGTGCGATCGGCCGTCTCGAGCAGTTTACGGCCAGACAGGATCGGGTTAGCGCTGCAGTTGCAAGGTCGGGCCGCAGCGAAGCGATAGAGGCTTTCGAGCTGAAGAACAGTGAAGATGCGGAATTTTACCTGGCAGAACTTAGCTACATGATCAGTGAGGTTCATAAAAGCACTGAAGAAGCCCCCCTTAATTTCTGGCCCTACTATGACCTGGGCCGTATCTATCTGGCCTACAGTATAGGTTTAGAACACTTTACCTATGGCCGGGAAGATCGGTTAGAAAAATCATTCGATGCTGTCCTTGCGGCGGAGGAACTCTATCGTCAGGCGATAGTTATAAGCCCCTGCAACGTGCCTGCATACTGGAAGCTGGCTGAAACGCTTATCAGGCAGGGTGAGCTTTCTGGTAACCGTCAAAAATACCGGGATGCTTTAAATCTGGCCACTAAAAAGATAAGCATCGAGCCGCGCTTGATTGAGTCCCACATCCTCGCCCTGCGCGCGGCAGTTCTGCTTGAAGATGAAACAGAGATCAAGGAAATTTATGACAGGGCACTAACTATAGACCAGGGCTGGCAGAGCGCATTGGATGAATACCGGCCCGGTCAGTTAAGCAGTCAACCGTAACATAACCGTGAATTACTTTCCCAGCCTCAAACTGCTTAGAACAAGTACTTTGCTGTTATCTATGCTATAATATGAGCATGGCAGAATATAATTTTACTCGCTATTTTGAAAAAGAAGTTCTTCGCAAGCGGCCATATTTGCAGAAAAAGTGGTGTATAAGGGTGCTGGAAAATCCAATAGCACAAGAAATGCAAGAACAAAATCGTTACCGTTTTTGGGGCGAGATTGAGGAATTGGATGGTAAAGTACTTAGAGTCATAACTTTGGAAGATAAGAAAACCATACACAATGCTTTTCCAGACAGGAGGTTTAAGAAATGAAGTTGAATTATTATAATGATACAGATTCACTATATATTGATTTATCCGAAAAGGAAAGTGTTGAAACAATAGAGATTGCGCTTGGCATTAATCTTGATTTAGATGAGGCAGGAGAAGCGGTGGGTATTGATATAGATAATGCTAGCAAAAAGCTTAACATGAAAGAACTCACTATTAGCCAACTCCCTTCAAAAGTTGTAGTTGAGACTGCCCTGTAAGGATTAGATAGATTTGCCTTTCTGTTGAGAGTATACTACCACACTAATAAAGCTGCCGATCAAGCTAATCCGGCCCCAATAATGCAGACTTCCGCTCAAAATCAG
>CAYWDA010000160.1:0-3221 GCA_964456945.1 uncultured Syntrophomonadaceae bacterium | reverse complement strand
CTATTTACTGAAAGCTGTGGCGACGAGTAATGCCGGAAACTCCTAAATTAAGCAGAACAAACGATATCAACCGACTCAATCTTTTTTTTGCAAACAACGGCCTGGAATCTGCTGAAGAGGCCTTCGATGATGAACAGCACATTGCAGCATGGACGGCAACCGATCCTGAAACTAACAACCTGGTTGGAGCGCTTAGCCTGGTTAGACGCAAAGGTTATTACATCATCGATGGCATTGCTGTAGACCAGGCATTTCGAAAACAAGGTTTGGGCAGAATACTAATTGACCTGGCTTTAGCGGAAGCAAGGTCCCTGAAAATAAATGAAGTATACCTTGTTGCCAAAGTGCCTCTTTTTTTTCGCAAACTGGGTTTCCTGGAAATACCCTGGCCGGATGCGCCGACGGTGTTCGAATGCACCAAATGCCCTCAGTACAACCGCGACTGCCACCCGGAAGCTATGTTTATCAGCCTAAATGAGTCATTCTGACGGGGGTTTGTCTCAAACTAAGCAGTCCGCCAAAGATCGGATCTTAGATTTACTTGAAGCGGTATTCCACCAAAGCCTGTTTGCGTTATTCGCTTAATGTTTCTTTTGCATTCAGGTCTTTATGATTGGTGATAATGACAAAGCAGCTGGACAAAGAAAAATGTTTTTCAAAGAGCACAAAGGTATGGGAAGTCACATGTATAATTAAGTTTGTAAGCATAACTGCTTTGATTGTATTTTTGGGTAATGCTGGAGGAATCAACTGTGCGCATCAAAGTTTACCTGCCTCCTTACCTGAACCACAGTCGTGTCGATGAACACGGTTATGTTGAGATTGAAAAAGGAGCCAGATTAAAAGATCTTTTCAAACTGCTGAAGGTGCCTTTTCCTATTGGAGCTGTGCACCTCTGCCGGGTCAATTACGACAAAGCAGACCTGCGCCAGCAGCTTCAAGATGGAGATATTGTCAGTTTTTACTCCCTGATTTCTGGTGGGTAAGGAAAGGCTTGGAAAAATAAAAGAAACGGGGTACAGCCATTGAAAAGAGGTTATACCGGTAAAGTTTTACTTGTTGATCTGAACAGCGGGTTTATTGAAGAACAGGTAGTTCCCGAAGCAATCTACGAGCAGTACCTTTCCGGAATCGGCCTGGGCGTCTGGTACCTGTATCATAACATCCCACAGGGCGCCGACCCGCTCGGGCCGGACAATATTTTGGGCTTTGTCAGCGGGCTTTTAACCGGAACTGGCAGTCTGATTACCGGGCGCTGGATGGCAGTTTGTAAGTCGCCGCTAACCGGGGGTTGGGGTGATGCTAACTGCGGTGGGAACCTGTCACCAGCGATCAAACAGTGCGGTTATGATGCGATATTCTTTAAAGGCATCTCGGCAAACCCGGTTTACCTGGTGGTTGATGAAAACGGAGCCCGTCTTGAAGATGCCACTTCTCTCTGGGGGCTCGATGCCGTGGAAACAGAGGATCTGCTCGAGGAGAAACATCTTAAGCCGAAGAAACCTTCCATTGCCGTAATCGGCACCGCGGCAGAAAATCTTTCGCTGATTTCCGGCATCTGCAACGACCGCGGCCGTATCGCCGCCCGTTCAGGGGTTGGCGCAGTAATGGGGTCGAAAAAGCTGAAAGCGGTTGTCTTAAGCGGCAGCCATAAGATCGAATGCGTTGATCGTGAAACGGTGCGCAGCCTGAGCAAAAGCTTTGCCGCAAAGGTTAGCAAGGTCGGCCTGCCGGGCCTGGTGAAGGGCAGTATGATTCCTGCTGCCGGAAAGATAATGGGCAAACTAAAAGTCGGTATGGCCCTTGATGGTATGATGGTGCTGGTTGCCACCCTTAAAAAATGGGGCACCCCGATGAATAACAGCCTGGGCATAACATCAGGTGACCTGCCGGTTAAAAATTGGGGCGGGTCAGTTGTGGACTACAACCGCTCTTATTACAAGCATCTGAACCCGGACCGGATTATCGATCGGGAATATAAAAAATACAGCTGTTACTCCTGTGTGATCGGGTGCGGCGGTGTCTGCAAAATTGATGATCTGGCCGGTGGCGCCTTCGCTGAAACGCACAAGCCTGAATACGAAACCTGTGCCGTTTTCGGGGCAATGTTGATGAATAAAGACCTTGATTCTATCTTCTATATTAATGAACTGCTGAACAGAGCCGGCATGGATAGCATCTCGGCCGGCAATACCATAGCTTACGCAATCGAGTGCTACGAAAACGGTATTCTGTCAAAAGACGAAGCCGACGGCCTTGAACTGACCTGGGGCAATACACAGGCAATTATTGAACTGGTTAAGAAAATGATTGCCCGCGAAGGCATCGGCGACCATCTCGCCGATGGAGTAAAAGCGGCCATTGGTCTGATAGGCATAGAGAGCGCACGGTTTGCTATGCACAGCGGGGGTCAGGAACCAGGCATGCATGATCCGCGCTTCGATCCTCTGCTGGGCGTGCATTTTAGCGCAGACCCAACACCGGGCAGGCATACAATCGGCTGCGGAACTTACTACCAGATGATGCACCTCTGGGAAGAGGTAAGTTGGGCGCCGCGCATTACCCGCTATGCTAAAATTGAAGAATATGAAGCTTCCGATAACGAAGCACTCAAGGCGGTTGCCGGGGCCTGCTACAAGCAGCTAGTCGATTGTTCTGGCGGCTGCCTCTTTGCCGCGATCTCAGGCATTCAACACTGGCCGCTCTTTAAATGGCTGAACGCTGCCACGGGCTGGGACAAAAGCGCCGACGATTACATGGAAATCGGCAAACGAACCCAGACCCTGCGCCAACTATTTAACATCCGCGAGGGAATCAGGCCGCTTAGCTTCAAACTGCCCGACCGCCTAGCAGGCAGCCCTCCTCTTAAAGAAGGGCCGCTTGAGGGCAAGTCAATCCCGATCGAAGCTATGATGCGCAATTACTGGAAGCATTTCGGCTGGAGCGAAGAAACAGGCGAGCCGCTTGAAGCCACGCTCAGCGCGCTCGGATTGGAAAAATAAGCAGCAGAGAACAAAATAGCTGGGGAGTCTGAGCAGGCACTTTAACTAGATGCGCAGCGCAAAAATAATCAGCAGGCTCAAAACAGCCATGGTGATCGAGGCGATCAAGCCTACGACAAAGGGCTTGATTCCCCCGATCTGTTTCATAGTTTGCAGGCTGGTTTTTAAGCCCACCGCGGCCATTGCTACAACAATAAGCAGCTTTGATGCTGCTTTACC
>CAYWDA010000159.1:0-4674 GCA_964456945.1 uncultured Syntrophomonadaceae bacterium | reverse complement strand
TTGCTTTGCTGCCCGGTCGCAACTGGATCGATGGTTTAAGTTTGTTAAGCAGACACCTTAAAAGCGACACCTCTTTTACCCGGAAAGGATTTTTGGGTTTCTGCCTGGTTACCTTCATGGCATTCTTCATCGGGTGTGACAGAGAAAAGGAAGCGCCTTCCGGCACAGACGATACAGATAAAAGTATAACCGCAGAAAAAGCCCTTCTGCTGGAAGAAATATCTCCGAAAGATCTCCATGAAGCTAGTTATTACCGGCAGCTTGATGCAGAAATAACAGAATGCGAGCTGTGCTTCCGCCGTTGTGTCATAGAAGACGGCGCTGTCGGGGCCTGCCTGGCACGAATCAATATCAGCGGTATTCTGTACACCTTAACATACGGAAAACCGGTGGCCGTATATGTCGATCCCCTGGAAAAAGCTCCTTTTCTTCATGTCTATCCCGGCTCCGATGCCCTGAGCCTGGGCACCGCCTCATGCAATTTAAGATGCAAGAACTGTATTAACTGGCAGTTTGCCTTTAAGGCGCCCGGAGAGGTTGAAGCTGTATCTATGGCACCCGAAACTGTGGTTCAAACCGCCTTAAGCCGAAATATCAGAGCAATATGCTTTACTTATAACGAACCGACCGTGCAGTACGAGTACATGTACGACATAGCTGCTGCGGCTAAAGCGGAAAATATGACCGTAGCCCTGCACAGTAACGGCATGATATCACCTGAACCGCTGGAAGCCCTTTTGCCACTGGTCGATGCAGTGGTAGTCGATCTTAAAGCTTTTAATGATCGGCTTTATCGTGAGCTTACCGGGGGAGAGCTGGCGCCGGTTCTGCAAACTCTGCAAAAGGTTCACAAGACCACCTGGCTGGAAATCGTTTGCCTGCTTATACCTACGGTCAGCGACAACCTTGAGGATATTGAAGCCATGTGCCGCTGGATCAGTGAGAACCTGGGGCAGGAAGTTCCGGTTCACTTTTCGCGCTTTTTCCCCAGCGCCAGGCTGACCCAACTGCCTCCTACCCCCGTTACCCTGCTGGAGCAGGCTTGCGAAATTGCTGAAAATACCGGCCTTAAGTTTGTTTATATAAATAATATTCCAGGGCATGACAAGACCGATACCTATTGCCCGGCATGCGCGGAAAGAATAATCCACAGGCGGGGCCTCTTTATCCAGGAAAACAATATCGATGGAAGCAACTGCGCCTTCTGCGGCCATGAAATTGCCGGTATCTGGTGATGGCAAATTATTCCAGCGTTCTATTCGCGTCCACAACCGAAGAAGGAGTATATAAATATAGTTTCAGCTCATTAATTGGACCGGGAGCAGATCATTGATGGTCAATACCGGAGTCAAAATACTGCGCGCAGCCATCGTTCTGGTGGGATTGGGGGGGATACTCGGTCAGCTGGTTCTCCTTCGTGAAATGCTAGTAACCTTTTACGGCAATGAACTGACCATGGGAGTCATCCTGGCCAACTGGCTGGCTGCCGAAGCTGCGGGCGCTTATTTTGGAGGCAAGAAGCTGGCGACTGATGGCAAAACCAGTCCCCGCTTTCTATTTATCGGTTTGCTCTTTCTTTACGCGGCGATTCTTCCGGCAGCTATCTATTATACCCGTGGTTTTACGCTGGCCTTTTGGGGCTTGCTGCCGGGAGAAACAATCGGACCGCTATATATTTTTATATCGACTATTCTGCTGATCGGGCCGGTTAGTGTTGTGCACGGCGCGCTTTTTCCCCTGGGCTGTTCAATATTAAGCGATTACCGCCAGGTAAAAAGCGTTATCGGAAAAGTATACATTTATGAAACCCTGGGCACGCTTGCGGGGGGAGTTTTCTTTACTCTCTTGCTGGCCTCACGATTCCATTCCCTGGAAATAACCCTGGCCCTGGCTTTTCTCCACTTGCTGGTTTGCATTTTTCTGCTTGGAAATTTCCTTAACAAGAGCATTGTTCGCCTGATCCTCCAGATGCTGACCCTGGCAGCAGCTGTAATCCTGCTGGCCGGATTTACCGGCTTTTCAACCCTGCTGCACCTGCAGTCCCTGCAGCGGCAGTGGGTAGTGCAGGAGGTGATCCACTACGAAAATACCCCATATGGAAATATCGTAGTAACACGATACCTGGATGAGCATAACTTCTTTTACGACGGCAGGCTGCTAATTACATTACCGGTCCCGGACAGAGCGCTTATCGCCGATTATGTACACATCGCTGCCGCCGCTCATCACAACCCGCAGAAGGTGCTGCTTCTGGGCAGCGGAGCGGGAGGTATGCTGGAAGAGCTCTTACAGCATCCGGTAAAAGAAGTTGTCTATGTAGAGCTGGATCCCCGCCTGCTGGAAGTAATCCGCCTTTTTCCCACGGATTTGACCGAAAAAGAATTGGACGATTCCCGGGTCAGGTTGGTCCATCAGGACGGACGCCACTATCTGTCGCAAACTTCAGAGCAGTTTGACATGATTTTATTAGGGTTTTTAACTCCGGACACGCTGCAGAGTAACCGCCTTTTTACTGTAGATTTTTTTTCACTGGCCAGGGAAAGACTGGCCGAAGAAGGAATTCTGGCCCTCTCTTTGCCCGGTTCAGCAGTTTACATGGGCCCGGAAGCAGCCGATCTTAACGCCAGCTTATACCGAAGCCTGCAAAAAAGTGTTGATCATGTCGAAGTTATTGCCGGAGACCCGAATATTTATCTTGCCTCGGAAAAGTCATTCAGGTTCGATTCGACAATTCTTGCTGAGCGCCTGCAGGAACGGAATATAACAGGAGATACAGCTTTACCCGCTTACCTGGATTACCGGTTGGATGATGAACGTCGGGTTAAATTAATAGAAGCTGTTCAACGCAGCAGCGCCGAGGTAAATTATGACTTTAAACCCCGTGGTTTCCTCTACGCCCTCTCCTATTGGGGCGCTATTTATTCACCGGGAGAAGGCAGCATTGTTACTGTGTTGGAGAAGCTTCATTTAGGTTGCTATCTGCTGCCGCTCTTTTTGCTGCCGCTCCTTTTAATTATCGTTGCAAGGAAACGTTTTGACCCCGATGCGCCGACCCTTGTTTATGCCATAGGAACAAGCGGTATCGCGGGGATGTCATTTGGCCTCCTGCTGCTGTTTTTATTTCAGTCTCTTTTCGGCTGGGTTTACCAGATGGCCGGACTGCTGGTTGCAGCCTACATGGGGGGCAGTTTTCTGGGTGGTGTACAGGGGCTGCGTTGGACAATTGGCCGCAATCCGCGCAACATATTTCGTCTTCTAGATCTGGCTGTGATTGTGCTTTTTCCTGCGCTGTACGGCTTGGCAGTTTTAATGCAGGCTGCTGCTGGCAGAGTAGAAGACAATCTTCTGTTCAGCGTCTTCATTGTTTTTAGCATTATATCAGGAGCGGCGGTGGGAGCACAGTTTCCACTGGCGGCAGCTATACAGGCAAAACCGAGTAAAAAAACAGGCACTGTAGCAGCCGCCATCTACAGCGCAGATCTATTAGGGGGCTGGTTCGGAGGATTGATGATAACCCTGGTGTTGTTTCCATTATTGGGCTTAGGCCAGACATTATTGCTGATCGGCCTGTTAAAAGCAGGCAGTTCGGCACTACTTTGGTCGAAAAAAAAGCCGCAGTGCATTTCTGCACTATCAGAGAGTTCCGGCGAATTTTGAGTTTACTTGTTTTACCTTTACCGTATGGGGTGTTTTTCAAGATGTCATAGATTTTAAGTCTGGAAATACTGTTGGCAGAAACTATCACTGCCCCTGTGGAATAGGTCTCATGTTCCATGTATTCATATCGAAGTTGCAGTTACCACTTTACGCTTTCACTATACTGGTGGAAGAATTGAAACAAAATGAAACAATCTGTTATCAGTTTTTAAAGCGGAATGCAACCTATTTCTTCTGTGAATTATAGGCTATTGGTCTTGTGACTACCATTCTGTGGCTGGTTGACTCGATCGTCATCTTTGGCGTTATCGAGTGCAGGGTTTCTTTAGTCAATATAGAGTCACTGTTTAGTTACATTAGCGTTTCACACACAGAATAAAAAGATACCCGGTTCTTGATTCCAATCAAAAAGGTCACAAGCTAATCTGAGAGGAGCCCACGGTTATGAAAAAGCTATTATATCTGTTGATGGTGGTTTTAATAATATTTCTTGGGGCATGCAACGAATTACCCTTTAATCTTGAATCTAATGAGAAGGAGCTATCAATAGATGAAGACGGATTAGAAATAAGTCGCAACATCCACGGAATAATCCGCCAGGATGAGACTTGGCGCGGCCAGATTCATGTCGTTGGCGATATAATTGTTGAGCGAGGTTACACCCTAACCATTGAACCGGGCACAAAAATTACTATCGCGGCTAAACAAGATCTATATAACCTATGCACATATGAGCCCGATTTAAGGCAGGGTATCCGGGGTAAAAATGAAGTATTGCCTCCCGGTTATGAAGGTATCCATCCGGGAGAACCATTCAGGGATGAAGAGAATCACATTTCCATTCATATCTATGGTACTCTACACGCGGTAGGCACACCCGATCAGATGATTACAATAACTTCAGACAGCCCGGAACCCGATATCTGGGACTGGAATTTCTTCACCTTCCAAGAAGGTATTCTATCCTACTGCATTATGGAATATTACCGCATTTTACATCCCGGTAATGGCACTGTA
>CAYWDA010000158.1:0-4503 GCA_964456945.1 uncultured Syntrophomonadaceae bacterium | reverse complement strand
ATGGGGCATTACCTTGTGGTTGAGGACCCTTTGGAAGAGGCTGATCTGATCGTGGTTTTGATGGGCAGCGTGCCGGCCAGGGTGCTTGAGGCGGCAGATATTTATGGTGAGGGCTTTGCCCAGGAACTGGTTATGGTGCAGAGCTTTGTTGAGGCTGCAGATGAGTTGGCCCGGCGCGGGGTGGTGATTCCCGGTCATGCCGAACTGACCCGGGATGCCGTCATACAGATGGGGGTGCCAGAGAACAGAATTACCATTTTGCCAGGCGGGGCCAGGAGCACGAAAGACGAAGCGCTGGTCTTGCGCGAATACCTTGAACAAAACAGCGAGGTTAAAAGCGTTATTTTAGTTACATCAAGCTTTCACAGCCGCCGCACCAAGATCATTTTCGAACGTTTTTGTGGTGGATTGGCACAAGATGTGCAGTTTATGAACAGGCCAAGCAAATATGATACATTCCAGCCAGAGCGCTGGTGGTTTGACCGCGAAAGCGCCAAGATGATAGTGCTCGAATACCTGAAACTGGGCCATTTCTACCTGCTGGAACGCTGGCAGTAGAGAACTGCCTTTCTAATAGTAATATAGCTATTTTTAAAAACATTGAGCTCGCTCTGCAATTACTGAAATTACGTTGACAGATGTAAAATACACAAATATAATGTAATTAACGTAATATAAATATAATTACGTAATATGTGCTTCACTTATTTTGGCAGGAGGTTTATAGTATGGGTACAAAATTATTAACCCCGGAAGATGTTGCTGAGCGCCTAACAGTAAATGCTGCCACGGTCAGGTCGTGGCTGAGAAAAGGTAATCTAAAAGGATTAAAAATAGGCAAAAAAGTATGGCGCATCAGTGAGGATGAACTTAATGTTTTCTTGTTGCGTGAGCAATGTTACGAAGGTAAAGATCTGTCCAGCCAGGTAAGGGAGAGCCCGTCAGAGATTAAGGAGTCACTGTTCAAGGATTTAGATGAGCTGAGCATGCAAAGCCTTGAAAAGATTTATAATCTTGCTACTGAGCTTAAGGAAGAGGAAGCGAAGTCTATAAGTAATACCTCAACTGATGCTTACATGAGAGTTCGCCAGGTTTTAAGTGGTTTCAGTGGTTCTCTCGCTGATGAGTTGTCTAAAGAACGGGATGACCGGCTATGAAATATTATTTCGACACTTCTGCTCTATTAAAATTTTATCATGTGGAAGATGGAACTGATAAAGTCAGCGATCTGATCAAGACACCCGGGAATATTGTTTACATATCTGAATTAGC
This sequence comes from uncultured Syntrophomonadaceae bacterium, assembly GCA_964456945.1. GTDB lineage: Bacteria > Bacillota > Dethiobacteria > DTU022 > DTU022 > CAYWDA01. Next base: position 3,231 of record CAYWDA010000158.1, on the reverse strand, counting down.
TAAAATAGAGTTTGTATCAGCCCTATTTAGACGTTTAAGATGTGGTGAACTTGAGAAGAGCGATCTGAGTGAAGCATTGAGTTTATTTAACGAAGATGTCAAGCGATTTTTTATCGAACCGTTGCATGATGCTGTGATTAAAGAAGCCAAGCAGCTTTTAATGAAATATGGCGAGAATTCAGGTTTAAGAACACTTGATGCTCTTCACTTGGCCTCGTTTGTTCTGCTTAATTTGAAGGATGGGATTTTTGTTGCTGCGGATTTGATATTAATTGAAGTGGCTGACCGTATGGGTCTAAAAACTCTTAACCCCATCGAGAAAAACTGATGAATATACTTTTTCGTAGACAGGGTAATTTATTGCAAAAGAGCGGGAGAAATTGATAATGAATGTTCTGGTGACTGGTGGGGCGGGGTATATTGGTTCGCATGCTGTGCGGGCGCTTAGTAACGCCGGTTATGGGGTTGTAGTTTATGATAATTTGAGCCGTGGCCACATTGAAGCGGTGGAGGGCTTTGAGCTGGTGGAGGGTGATACCGCTGACAGTGAGAAGTTACTAAGCTTGTTTAAAGAGAGACAAATTGAGGCGGTAATGCATTTTGCAGCCCATAGTCAGGTTGGCGAATCGGTTGAGAAACCGGCGCTTTACTATGATAATAATGTGATCGGCGGGTTAAAATTACTGGACGCTGTTTTGGCGGCAGGAATTAAACACTTCATCTTTTCTTCGAGTGCCGCGGTTTACGGGGAACCGGTACTAACGCCAATTGATGAAGAGCAAATGCTGATGCCGACCAACCCCTATGGCGAGACGAAAGTGGTAATCGAAAGGGCGCTTGGCTATTACAGCCGGGCTTGCGGGCTTAATTCAATTGCGCTGCGTTACTTTAATGCGGCAGGGGCGACTGCAGATGCTTCAATTGGCGAAGATCACCAACCGGAAACGCACCTGATACCGCTTCTGCTGCAGACCGTTTTGGGCCAGCGGGAAAGGCTGACTGTTTTTGGTGATGATTACCCTACACCTGACGGAACGGCAGTGCGCGACTATATTCATGTTGATGATTTGGCGAATGCCCACTTGTTGGCGCTGCAGAAACTGCAAAAGGGCGAGGGAGAACCGTGTGCCGATGCCTATAACCTGGGCAATGGCAGCGGTTATTCAGTGCTTGATGTGATCAGGGCTGTAGAATGGGTAACCGGCAGTAAAGTGCCCTACGCGGTTGGGGCCAGGCGGGCCGGTGACCCGGCAGTACTGGTAGCCTCGGCTGAGAAGGCGAGGCGAGAGCTTGGCTGGCAGACGCAGTTTGCAGAACTGAATAAAATTGTGGAGAGCGCCTGGCGTTGGCACCGGGGCAGGCCCGGGGGCTATAGCGGCACTGTTCGGTGAACTAAAAATCGGAATATGTTTTGTCAGGATCGAAGTTAATATCGAACTCCTGATCTTCTTCTTCGTACTTATGCTTCTTTTCTTTCTTCTTTTTAAACTTCACTTTACTCTTCTTTTCAACCGGTTCTTCCTGGTAATAGCCATAATAGCCGTAAGGGTTCTGGTGCGGGGGTATGCCGTTGATAACTACGCCGATCAGATTAGCTTTAGCCATTTGCAACTGTTGGTGCATTTTCATTGCTTCTTCTTTGGTTGTTTCGCCATAGCCAATAACCATTAGTGTAGCGTCGGCCAGTCGGGATAGGATTGAGGCGTCGGCTATTTGCAGCATTGGTGGCGAATCAAGGATTACGTAATCGTAGCGGTGCATAAACTCTTTGAGCGCTTTTTGCATTTTGCGGCTGGTTAACAGTTCAGCAGGGTTGGGGGGAACCGGTCCACTGGGCATTACATCCAGATTCGGGATCAGTGTTTTATGGCGGGCGGCATTCATATTTAAATCTTCTTCAATCAGCATTGTAGTGAGGCCGAAAAAGTTTTTGCAGCTGAAGATATTGTGTAGTTTAGGGCGTCTCAGGTCGGTGTCGACTAGCAGCACTGATGACCCAGCCTGCGCCAGGGCAAGGCTTAAGTTGACAACAGTTGTAGTTTTACCGCAACCGGGGTGAGCGCCGACAACCAGCAGTGACTTGGTCAGGTTGTCCAGGGTCATGAACTGAATGTTGGTGCGCAGGGTACGGTATGCTTCTGAGGCAGCTGAGCGGCCGTTGGTAATGGCTACTTTCAAGGCGGCGTCTTCGTCTTTTTTTCTCATCGCTTTAGCGCTTGCCCTCCTCTTCGAATTCAGGTATTACTCCAAGGACCGGTACCCCCAAATATTTTTGCACATCTTCTGCGGTTTTGATCGTGTTGTCGAGATGCTCAAAGAGAAATGAGAGTGCAACTGCGATCATCAGAGCTAACACGAAGGCAACTGCCATGTTGAGAGTGGTGCGTTGGTTTATCGGTTCGCCTGGCACCTGAGCCGGGTTTAAAACTTGTACGTTGTCGAGACGGGCAGTGTCAGTGATAAATTCCATCAAAACTACCGTGACATAATCAGCTATTTCGTGAGCCCGGTTTGGGTTGGAATCTCTGGCAGTAACAGTAGTAACATCAGCAACATCAATGCTGATATTTGAGCGCAATACATTTGCGTTATAGGGCAGATTCAGTTTGCCAATTATGCCCTGCATGCTGTCGATGCTCATAGTCAACTCTTTACAGCTTTCAACTACCTGTCGGGTAGATGCTACATCGTGACGGATGACCCCTGTTCCCTCAATAGTTTCGGTAAAAGGCATGACGATCAAGGTAGCACTCGATTCATATTCAGGAGTAAAAAAATAGGCACTGATTCCGTAAGCCAGAGCTGCGGCCAACAGGGGCAGGAAGATTAAAAGTTTCCAGCGCTTGACAAGCACCTGGCCTATTTCAACTAAACTGATTTCTTCTTCCACAGTGACCGATCACCTCTATTTTGCTTGGCTAAGTTTGTTATCTTTCTAATCTTACCAAATATTCGGCGAAGATGCGAGTTTTAACCGCTGGCCGAAAAAAGTTTTTGCAGTTCGCCGATAAAGCGGCGCAGACCGCGCTGTTCCTCTACGGCAGCGGCGGTTTCAGGCTCGGCAGTACCGCCCAGGCGGTAGGCTATTTTAAGCAGGGCGGCAGCCGCTTCACTCTCGGGGTAGTGGAGAATGAAAGGGGTCATTTCACGGATTGAGCGCGAAACGGCTTTGCTTTCAGGGATGGGCCCCAGGTATTCAAGCGGTTGATTCAAATGGGCCTGGCAGGTGTT
>CAYWDA010000157.1:0-5336 GCA_964456945.1 uncultured Syntrophomonadaceae bacterium | reverse complement strand
GATCTCGATCCTGGAATGCGCCTCGAAATAGAAGCGTTCGGAAGCGATGCTGCTAAAATCGAAAACCACTTCGGCAGCGAACTGGTTTTTGGTACCGGCGGCATGCGCGGCCTGACCGGTCCCGGCCTGAACCGCATAAACTGTTATACAATCCGCCGCGCCACCCAGGGCCTGGCCAACTACCTTAATAAGCAGCCAGCTCGCAGTGACGGGCCTAAACAGGTTGCCATTGCTTACGATACCCGCCACCACTCGGCTGAATTTGCCCAAGCAGCGGCGCTGGTCCTTGCCGCCAACGGCATTAAAGCCCTGTTCTTTAGTTCGATCAGGCCTACGCCGATGCTCTCTTATACCACCCGTGAACTGGGCTGCGCTGCCGGCATCGTGATTACCGCCAGCCACAACCCACCCCAATATAACGGCTATAAGGTCTACGGGCCGGACGGAGGCCAGGCGGTTAGTCCCCTGGTTGACGATCTGATTAACGAGATCAAGCCAATTGCTATCTTTGATGCGGTTAAAACTATCAGCCGCAAAGAGGCTCTTAATGGCGGCTTATTTGAACTGATTGACCCCGCTCTCGATCAAAGCTACCTGGAACAGGTCAGCGCCTTATCTTTAAGCAACCCGCAGGAATGCATCAAGGTTGTTTTCACGGCCCTGCATGGTACCGGCCTGGTTTATATCCCTAACCTGCTTACCCAGAGCCACTGTGTTGATCTGAGCCTGGTTGAAGAGCAGATGACCGCTGATGCTGACTTCAGTACAGTGCGTGTACCTAACCCGGAAGACCCTGCCGCCCTTGATATGGCCTTAAGTCTGGCCCGCCTTGTTGAAGCCGACCTGGTTCTCGCCACCGACCCTGATGGAGACAGAGTTGGCACCGCCGTGCGCGATCAAGACGGCAGTTACGTAATTTTAAGCGGCAACCGGGTTGGCGCCCTGCTGATCGAATATATCTGCAGCCGTCTCGCTGCGAAGGGGGCAATGCCCGAAAACCCAGTATTGGTTAAAACTATAGTTACCGGTGAACTTGGCCGCCGGGTCGCTGAATCATACGGCCTGCGCACCATCGAAACCTTAACCGGCTTTAAATTTATCGGCGAACAGATCAAGCATTTCCAAGGGCAAGAGGGGGGGCCGCAATTTGTTTTCGGTTACGAAGAAAGCTGCGGTTACCTGACCGGAACCTTTGTCCGTGACAAAGATGCAATGATTTCATCGCTCTTGATTGCTGAAATGACTGCCTACTACAAAGAGGCAGGTAAAAACCTGCTGCAAGTTTTAGATCAGCTTCACCAGCGCCACGGCTATTTTGCCGAAGACCTGCTCACCGTAGAACTGCAGGATATCTCGCAGGCTGGTCGCCACGTTGCCGCTTACCACAAATTGCCCGCAGAATTTGCCGGTCAGAAAGTAGTGTTGAAGCGCGATTATGGAAAGCACACCGGTTGGGATTACGCAAATAACCGTGAATACAAACTTGATCTGCCCCAATCACCGGTGCTGCACTACACCCTGGCCGACGGTTCCTGGTTTGCCGTGCGCCCATCGGGCACCGAGCCGAAAGTTAAATTCTACCTCTCGGTTTCTGCCCCTACAGCCGCTGAGGCCGAAGCTAAACTTACCCGCCTGCGCGCAGCAGTCCTTGCCCAAGCCTAACCTTTACATTATATGTACTTTTGGTATAATCAGAATAACAGAATGCTGAATAGCGGAAAAGGTGAAATGATGAACAGCGCACAACTTAATGATCGCGGGCAGGTAACCATCCCTAAGAAGATCAGGGAACAAGCGAATATTAAACCAAATGACCCGGTAAATATTACTGCAACTAAACAAGGGCAAATAATCATTACCAAGCGTGATTTCTTCAACGATTTCGATGATTTAATAAAGCGCGATCTTGTAAGTGAAGGGTTAACCCCTTATGAACTTGAATCCAGGGTAGAAGCTAGGAAGAAAGAACTGACTTTAGCATTGCTTGAAAGACTAAATATTTCAGAAAAAGAGCTATCTAATGGAGACTACGTAACCCTGGATGAGCTTAAAAATGAGATAGACCAATAATATGTACAAAACGCTTATACCAAATAGTGTTAAAAAAGATTTTAGAAAATTAGACAAGCAGGGCCAACAGCAGGTTCTTGTTTGTCTTGAAGAACTTCAGGAGAGCCCACATTTAGGTGTAACGTTAGCAACTCCTTTTGAACACTTGCAAAAGTTGCAGTTAAGTAGTAATGGAGTTCAGTATAGAATTATATACCAGGTTAAAGATAGTGAAATGGAAATACTGATTGTGATTATCGGCACTAGAGAAAATATTTATAGTGAGCTAAAAAAAAGGTTGTAAACCGGCGAATGAAGTTTGATAAAGTTGATATCTTAATAATTGGAGCCGGAGTTGTAGGCCTGGCAGTGGCGGCAGAGATTTCTGCGCGACAGTCGGGCCTTTCGATCGTTATGCTCGAAAAAGAAGAGAGCTTCGGCCGCGAAACCTCGAGCCGTAACAGCGAAGTAATTCACGCCGGCATCTACTACCCCAAAGAGAGCCTTAAAGCGCAACTCTCTGTTCAAGGGAACCCTTTGCTCTACGAATTTTGTGAAAAATGGGCTGTCAGGCACAGCCGCTGCGGCAAGCTGATTGTTGCCAACAGCATTGAGGAGAGCGCCTCGCTCGAAGATTTGCTGCACAAAGCAGTGGCAAATGGTGTCTTTGATTTAAAAGAGCTAAGCTCAGCTGAATCTGCCCGCCTTGAACTGCAGGTCAGGGCGGAACGGGCCCTGTTTTCACCTTCTACGGGAGTAGTCGATTCCCACGGTTTGATGGCTCGCCTTGAGCAGGTAGCCCTGCAAAACGGTGTTCTTGCCGCATACTGCCACACCGTTATTGCCGTTGAAGCGCCGAGCGAAGGTTACAGGGTCTGCTTTAAAAACCCCGATGGCAGCACTGACGCTATCGATACGCTTTGCCTGATCAATTGCGCCGGCCTGCAGGCTGATCGTATTGCCGCCCTTTGTGGCATTGACCTGCAGGTAGCAGGCTACCAAATTTACCCCTGTAAAGGGGAATACTTCAGCGTTGAACAGGCAAAAGCAGCCCTGGTCAACCGCTTAATCTACCCGCCGCCCCTGCACGAACTAACCGGCCTCGGTATTCACGCCACCAAAACCCTTGATGGACGCCTCAGGCTTGGTCCAAACACAATCTACCTTGAAGAGAGCGTTGCCTCCACGCCAGCTGAACAGCAGCAAAACTATACGGTTAACCCAGACCACTCTTTGGCATTCTACCATGCAGTTAAACCTTTCATGCCCTTCATCAAAGCAGAAGACCTGCAGCCCGAAATGGCCGGCATCCGCCCCAAACTATCCGGCCCTGGCCAACCATTCCGCGACTTTGTGATCAGCGAAGAAAGTGGCCGCGGCCTGCCCGGCCTCATTAACCTGCTCGGCATTGAATCCCCCGGCCTGACCGCCTGTCTCAGCATTGCCCGCAAAGTTGCCGATTTGGCCAGATAGTTGACTATATGCCATCATACAGCTAAAATAATCTTACAAGTAAGAAGAAAGGTTGATCGGGATGAAAATTAAGGTTTCATCAAAAGGGCAGATATCAATACCTTCAGACTACCGTAAAAAGTACAATCTGCAGGCAGGGGATGTGATCACAGTTAACGAGAGCGGTGATTGTTTAATTCTCTATCCGGACAAAACTTGTGACAGCAGTGCGATGAGGCTTTTACTAAACGATTTGAGCGGCATCTGGGCTGATATGGATCTAGATGGCGCCGATTATGTACGCGAGATCAGGAAAGGCGGAACCAGGGATGTATGGCCAAAGAGCTAAGCTGCTGCTTGATACCGATATATTCGTGAATTTCTTGCGCGGACAGGAGGAAGAGGCGCTTTTTTTCAATAAGATTTTAGTTGAGAACGAGTTTTATGGTCTATTTTCTTCAATAACTGAAATTGAACTTTTTGCGGTTGAGAGGCTGGATCAGAAACAAGAAACGGCTATTCTTAAGCTGTTGGCCAATTTACAGCGTATCGATCTGGATTCACAGGTTGCGCAACTGGCCGGTCGCTGGCTGGCTAAATATAAAAATAGCAACGGGCTTGAAATGCCCGATGCTATCATTGCTGCTTCAGCGGTTATTCACGGAGCCTCTTTGGTTACAAAAAACACCAGGCATTACGCCTTTATCCCGGGGTTGGTTCTTTCTCCGCCGGGAGTTTACAGGCTTAAATAGCCAACTGCTGCTACTCGCCAACCTGCTGGCGCAAAAGGTCCAGCAGTTCGCGTTTTTTATCTGCTTTTGCCTCTTCGTAAGTATTTGAAATCTCTGTTGTAACATCAAGCGGCAGGTTGTTGCCTTCCAGTTCTGCCTTCATTTCGTCGAGTAAACTATAAAAGGTGGCGTCCACGTTACCTTCAAGAATCCGCCCCGCCTGGATATACTTGTTAGTCAGTTTAAAGCGATCGACGGTGCCTGAGCGTTCCTGCTCGTAATACTCTTCCAGGGCGGTCGCCAGCAGATCATCTAAGCGGTTCATAGCCTGATCCTGCAAAGATTCGAAGGCCGGCCTGTAGTTTGCTACAATACTATCCAAATCATCGCCATTTTCAGCAGGGCTTAAATCACCGAAGTCGCTGAAAAACTCGCTGCCGAACTGTGTTCGCAACTGGCGCTCAAGCAGCGGGTTGTAGCCCAATACTACCGAAGCAGCCAGGCCGCTGCCGAGCAAAATTACTATCACCAGAATTACGTATGGCCATTTCTTTTTTTTGGGGCGCCTTCTGCGCCGTCTTGAAACAGGTCTGCTCACTTAAGTCCCAACTCCTGTAATATCAGATCGCTTTTCTCAAAATCGATGAAATAGTAGTATACTTCCTGCTCGATAAGTTCCTGGTAAACAAGTTCACCTTCACCGGGCAGCACCACCGTTTCAATCGCTTCAGTGTCGCGGTTGTATAAGAGATTTGCCAGATCCAAAATATCCCAATCTTCCATGCTCGTATGCAGGCGATCATCAAGCTCTTCCATAATCGCCATCAGTTGATCAGTTTCAATTGTTTTGCATTGCTCAAGCAGCGCTTTTAAGAGACGCTGGTTACGGCGCACACGGTCGCCATCCTGGCTGCTTGAACCCGGCTCAGCAATACGCGGGTTCTGGCGGTGGCGAGCGTAAATCAAAGCCTGCTCACCATCAAGCCGTTGCCGCCCAGTCGGCAGGGGGCCACCCTCACGATTGGCAAATTCGGGTGCCACCTCAAGCTCTACGCCGCCAATCAGGTCAACCAGGCTGACAAACCCTTCGAATGAGATACTGGC
>CAYWDA010000156.1:0-5151 GCA_964456945.1 uncultured Syntrophomonadaceae bacterium | reverse complement strand
CTGTGCGCCGCGTTCACTTAATGCCCTGGCCAGCGAATAACCCATCAGGCCGGTTGAGGGGTTGCTCAGGAAACGAACCGGATCAAGATGTTCACAAGTCGGACCGGCAGTAACAAGCGCCTGCAGGCCATGGAAGTCTTTAGGCATCAGGGCTGCCCGGGTAAAGGCGAAGATATCTGCCGGTTCGGGCATGCGGCCGCGTCCGTAAACCCCACAGGCCAGTTCACCGGCATCGGGTTCCATTACGTGACAGCCACGTGAGCGCAGTTTGGCCAGATTTTCCTGCAGGGCAGGGTGTTCATACATTTTAACATTCATCGAAGGCACAACCACAACCGGACAGTCTGCGGCCAGGTAGATAGTGGTCAACAGGTTGTCAGCGATGCCGGCAGCCATCTTGGCGATGGTATTTGCTGTCGCCGGGGCGACAACCAGGGCATCAGCATGATCTAACAATTCAATATGCCTGATTTTATCGCCGCTGCGCTGGGCATACATTTCTACATAAGCAGGTCGTTCGGTTAAGGTCTGAAAGGTCAAAGGCGCAACAAATTCGGCAGCTGCAGGGGTCATCACAACCTGAACTTCTGTGCCGTTACGCACAAAAAGCCTGACCAGTTCAGCTGCCTTATAAGCGGCTATTCCGCCGGTTACACCAATAATTATCTTCTTCATAACTAACACCCCTACTTGATTCCGTCACGAATACGTTCATATTCGATGGTACCTTCTTCTATTTCATGCAGGGCAGTGGTAACGTCTTTACTGTAATGTTTGTCGAGAGTGCTCTTACTGCCATTACGTAACTGGCGCCCTCTCTTTGCAGCTTCAATCACCAGGGTATACTTGCTGTCAACCCTCTTAAGCAGATCGTCAATAGATGGATAAATCATTATTTTTCACCTCCCCAGCCGGGTGGTCGGGCCCCGCGGCTAACTTTGCATCTTTCCGCATCGAGCACAGCGCTGATTAGAGCCGCTGCTTCTTCAACCGTATCGTTGACAACAACATAATCGTAATGGTGGAACAGATTCATTTCATGACGCGCAGTTGACAGGCGCAGCTCGATCTTGGCAGCGCTTTCAGTGCCCCGCCCGGTTATCCGTTCTTCAAGTGCCTTAAGTGATGGTGGCGCCAGAAACACCGATACAGAACCGGAAGCTTTAACTCTTACCTGCTCGGCGCCCTGGACATCTATCTCCAGGATTAAATCTTCTCCCCTGGCCAATGAATCATTTACGGTTGCCAGCAGTGTGCCGTAGTAGTGGTCGTGAACCACAGCCCACTCCAAAAATGCGCCCGCATCAATCATTTCCTTAAAGCGGGATTGCGAAGTAAAGTTATATTCAACCGCTTCTGTTTCTGCCGGCCTTGGCGGCCGGGTGGTTGTCGACACCGATAGTTTCAGGTTATCTCTTATCGTGAGCAGATGGCGGCAAACTGTTCCTTTACCAACACCGGAAGGCCCGGAGATAATCAGTAGAATTCCTTCAGTCATTAATAGCCTCCCGCCTCTATTCTGTTTCGTCGTTCTCGGGATGATTATCACGAGCTTGCAGACGGTGTTTCACTGTTTCAGGTTGAACCGCTGACAATATTACATGGCCGCTGTCTGCCGCGATAACCGCCCGCGTGCGGCGTCCATAGGTGGCATCAATTAGCATTCCCCGCTCGCGAGCTTCGCTGATCACCCTTTTAATCGGCGCTGATTCAGGGCTGACAATAGCAATAATCCGGCTGGCTGATACAATATTACCAAAACCGATATTAATCAGTTTAATGGACATGCTCTGACCCCTTTCTCTTCTACTCCAGATTCTGGATCTGCTCGCGAATCTTTTCCAGCTCGGCCTTTAGATCAACGACTATAGTGGTTAATTTAAAATCTCCGGCTTTCGAACCGATAGTGTTAACTTCACGAAACATTTCCTGGGCGATAAAATCAAGTTTACGCCCGGCCGGTTCTGAGCCGGTCAGGTTATTTTTGAATGCTTCAATGTGGCTTTTCAGCCTGACTAACTCTTCATCAACGCCCATCCGCTCAACCAAAATGGCTGATTCCATCAGCAAGCGGGTCTCTTCAAATTGTCCGGCCAGAAGATCGGCAAATTTTTGTTCGATGCGCTCCCGGTATTCTCCCTTTGCCGCCTCCGCCCGTTCGGCGGCGATGGCAACCATTTCTTCAACACGACCGCACCGCTCGAGCAGATCACGGCAGAGGTTTTCACCTTCAATGCGGCGCTGTTCAAGCAACTTGTCAAGCGCTTCCTGCAGGGCTGCTCCTGCGGCCGGCCAAACCTGCTCTTCAGTCAGGGTTATGCCGCCCGGTTTAAACAGTTCGGGCATCTGCAGCAGGTGCTTAAGCTTTACTTTATCTTCAAGCTCAAGGCGCTCAGAGAGCAACTTCAGGGCCTGGTAATAATCTTCAGCAAGATCATAATTCACTTTTACCTGGCGTAGACCGGTCGGCATTTCGTCAAGAACCAGGTTAACCTCTAACCGGCCGCGTTTAATCGATTCCTGCAGCAAACGGCGTATGCGGTCTTCCAACGAATAAAGTTCACGGGGAAGACGCAAAACAAAATCGGCATAGCGATGATTGACTGAACGCAGTTCAGCTGAAAAGGTGAAACCATCTATTGTGCTGCTGCCACGGCCATAGCCGGTCATACTGCTGATCATTATCATCTTCCTTTGCAATGCTGCATATTTGGAGTCTAGTACTGCGTTAATATTACCACCAAAATGATTGAAGCTCAAGGAGCAAATCTGTCATGGCAGTTGCCAATGACGCTTTTAGGATTTATACTAAATGCCGGGAGTGATGAAGGTAATGTCTTTTGACACTTTAATAATGAAAGCAATTACAAATGAGTTACAAGCAGAACTTTGCCATACACCGGTGCAGCGTGTCTATGAGCCGGAACGGGGTATGATCATTCTTCACCTCTATACCCAGGGCCGCCAACCGGGCCTGCTTTTTTCTACTGACTCAAAATATGCCCGCGTTCACTTAACCTACAAAAAATATCAGAGCCAGGCACAGCCTTCTCCTTTCTGTATGCTGCTGCGCAAATACTTAATCGGTGGCAGGGTAATTTCATTTACCAACCCTCCCCTGGAAAGAGTGCTGGAAATTGACTTCGACCCACCGGACGGCATGCCTAAGGTTAAACTAATAGCTGAAATAATGAGCCGGCGCAGCAACCTGATTCTGATTAGTGAAGACGGTATTATCTTAGGGGCAGCCAGAACCGCTTCATGGGATAAAAACCCGGTGAGGGCAATCTTACCGGGCGAAAAATACCGGCCTGCCCCGCCACAGAATAAGCTTAACCCGCTGGAAATGGATGCTGCTAGCTTTAACAACACATTTAGCGCGCTGATCAGCGGCGGCAAAACGGCAGAACAAGCCCTTTTCGGCACTGCCGGAGGAATAAGCCCCCTAACAGCAAAAGAGCTGCTTCATCGAAGCGAGTGGGATGAAAGCCGATTGGATGAAAGCACTGCGAAACTGTTTTCTGAAACCAAAGCCCTCTTTGTTGGCAGCGACACAGGAAAGCTGCAACCGGTAATGCTGCCGGTCAGAAACATTTACGCGGCCATGCCCTTAAACCACCTTCCCCCCGCAGAACAGCAGGAATTCACGAAGGCCAATGAAATGCTGGACAGTTTTTACGCTTCAGTGATCAGGGACAATCGCGAAAAAGAGCTTAAAAATCAGCTAAACAGTGCCGTGGAAAAAAGGCTTTCTGCACTTAATAAGAAACTGCGTGAGCAGGAAAAAGAGCTGCAGGCGGCAGCACAGGCACATCAGTTCCGCCTTTATGGCGAACTGCTGCTCGCCTACGCTGACCGGGTTCCGGTCGGAGCCGAAAGTGTTGTGCTTCCTGACATCTATAACCCCGATGAAGAGATAGTTGTGCCGCTTAACCCATCAAAATCGGCCAGCACCAATGCCCAAAAGCACTTCAGCCGTTACCGGAAAGCAAAAAAAGGGCAGGATGAGATCAAAAAACATCTCGGTAAAACCAGGGTTGAGATTAAATATTGTGAGGAATTACTTTACACAATTGAAAACAATGCCGATGCTTCACTGGAAGAGATTCGCCAGGAAATGATTGAAGCCGGTTTTCTGCGAGAAAAACTGAAGAACCAGCGCAAAAGCGCAGCCCTGCCGCAGCCGCTTAACTTTAAGGCGTCATCCGGGAGAACGATTCTGGTCGGCAGAAATAATCGCCAGAACGATTACATCACCTTTAAAGCGGCGGTGCGCCGCGACAGTTGGTTTCACGTACGCCAGCTACCGGGAGGCCACGTTATTCTGAAAGAGGCGCCCTACCCTCCACCACCGGAAGACTGCGAAGAAGCCGCCTTTTTAGCCGCTTATTTCAGCCGGGGCCGGGACAGCGGCGCCGTGGCGGTAGACTACACCGAGGTGCGTCACGTAAGACGCCGCCCCGGTGGCAAACCAGGTTTCGTTTTCTACGAAAACTACAGCACGATTACAGTCAACCCGCAAGATCAGCGCCTGCGGGCTCTGTTCAACCTTCAGCAATAGATTGTCAGCAGATGCGCGCTATAAATCTGAACATAGTGTGCAGCAATTTCAGGTTTACCTGATTTGCTTTATTCTTTAGCCTTTAGCCAGTGCAGGGTTTTTTTGAATGTTTCAGGCAGGGGGGCGGAAAAATGCATTATCTCACCGCTGCGCGGGTGGGTGAAGCTGATGCGGTGGGCGTGCAGGGCCTGCGGTGCCGTCAGTTCAGGGGGCAGGTCGCTCCAGCCGCCCCTGGCGTAGGTTAAATCACCGACTATAGGGTATCCCAGGTGGGCCAGGTGAACGCGTATCTGATGAGTGCGGCCTGTTTCCAGGCTGAGCTGCAGCAGGCTGTAGCGCTTAAAATATTTTATGACCCGGTAACGGGTTACAGCTTCTCTTCCCCCGGTTATTACCGCCATTTTCTTGCGATGGCGGGGGTGCCGACCGACCGGGGCTTCAATGCGGCCCAGGCGGGGTGTAACTTTTCCGCAAACCAGGGCAATGTAAACCCGGCTGAGCTTTCTTGATTTTAGCTGGGCGGCCAGCGAGCGGTGGGCCAGGTCGTTTTTAGCAACTATCAGCAACCCTGAAGTATCTTTGTCGAGACG
>CAYWDA010000155.1:0-3402 GCA_964456945.1 uncultured Syntrophomonadaceae bacterium | reverse complement strand
GGTTTACCGGTAGTTCCGGATGAAGCATGAATGCGCAAAATCTCTTTTAAGGGTACTGCGGCCATTCCGTAGGGGTAGGCGCCCCTCAAATCCTGTTTGTTGGTAAAGGGAACTTTCACAAAATCAGCCGGTTCACGAATCATTTCCGGGGTCAGACCGGCTTCTTCAAAGACACGACGGTAAAAAGGGCTGTTATTGTAAGCATGGGCAACCGCCCGCAGCAGGCCCTCTTTCTGCCGGGCAGCGCGTTCCTCTGCGGTCAGGTAATCATTGTGCATATTAAATCAACTCCTAGTAGCTGTCGACTGCCTTTAGAATGCGTAAATTCGCTCACCGCCGACAATCGGGATATTATGTTTTTCAAGCACTGCGATCGCATCGGGTATTTTTTCCACGCGCATCATGATCAAGGCATTATTAGTCGGTTTTTCAATGAATGAATAGATATACTCAATATTAATGCCCGCGTCCTGCATGTAAGAGAGGATGGTGGCCAGACCGCCGGGGTTGTCAGGCACCTCCATGGCGATAACTTCGGTTACGGTAGCCATAATGCCTTTATCTTTCAGTTCAACGATTGCCTTATCGGGTTGATCGACAATTATCCTGAGGATGCCAAAATCTGAAGTGTCGGCGATCGACAGGCCGCGGATATTGATTTTTGCGTCGCCGAGCACCTGGGCTACGCGCACCAGGCGTCCCGATTTATTCTCGAGAAAAACTGAAATTTGCTTAATCATCTTTGCTTACCTCCTTAAGATCAATGGGGTTTAAGTTAAAGACTGCGCTTATCGATAACCCGCACTGCTTTTCCTTCACTGCGGGGAATGCTCTTCGGTTCGACCAGCTTGATATCGGCCGATACGCCGAGCATGTTGTCAATTTCAACGCGAATCCTGTTTTCCAGCGTTTCAAGGCCCCGGATATGGTCAGAGAACATCTGCTCTGAAACCTCAACCAACACCTGCAGGGTGTCGAGCGAGCCAATACGGTCGACCACCAGCTGGTAGTGCGGTTCTATTTCACCCATCTCCAGTAAGATGCTCTCAACCTGGGTGGGGAAGACGTTAACCCCGCGAATAATGATCATATCATCGGTGCGTCCGCTGATCTTGGTCATCCTTGTATGGGTGCGTCCGCAGGCGCAGGGCTTGCTGGTCAGGGTAGTAATATCGCGGGTCCGGTAACGAATCATGGGCAGCGCTTCTTTGCTGATCGTGGTAATGACCAGTTCCCCTGTTGAACCTTCCGGCAGCACTTCGCCGGTGACCGAGTCGATAATTTCCGGGATGAAATGGTCTTCACTCAGGTGCAGGCCCGCTTTGGCCGGACATTCATAAGATACCCCCGGCCCAATGATTTCGCTTAAACCGTAAATATCAAAGGCATCGATCTGCAGCTTTTCTTCAATCACGCGCCGCATATTTTCAGACCACGGCTCTGCGCCAAAGACACCCGTGCGCAGTTTCAGGTCACCAGGGGTCAGATCCATCTCGGCGATTGTTTCCGCAATATAGAGAGCGTAAGAAGGGGTGCAGGCCAGCAGTGTGGTGCCAAGATCTTTCATCATTTTCACCTGGCGCTTGGTCTGTCCGCCCGATATGGGCACCACTGTAGCCCCGATCTTCTCCGCCCCATAATGGGCGCCGAGCCCTCCGGTGAAAAGACCATAGCCGTAGGCAACATGCACCACTGATTCACTGGTTGCGCCGCCGGCAGTCAGGGTGCGGGCCATCAGTTCGGCCCAGATCTCAAGATCGTTCTTCGTGTAGCCGACCACCGTAGGTATACCAGTCGTGCCCGATGAAGAGTGAATGCGCACCACTTCATTTAAGTCAACGGTAAAGAGGCCATAGGGAAAATTGTCGCGCAGGTCGTTTTTTACCGTAAAAGGCAGCTTTTGCAGGTCACTGAGTGAACGGATATCACCCGGTTCAGCGCCGATCTGCCTGAAACTCTCGCGGTAAAAAGGTACCAACTGGTAAACTCTTTCCAGTGTCTGTTTCAGGCGTAAAAATTGTAAGGTTTGCAGCTTTTCACGGTCGATAGCTTCATACTTTTTATTCCACATTTTCTTTCCCCCAGCCGTAAGATTGATCTAGTAGTCCTCATAATCCATTTTCCTATTATAACCGCTAACCCTAAAAATTCAATAAGGTCAATCAACATTCCTGCCCCGGTCTGCAATAACTGAAGGATTATTGTCTCTAAATATTCATAACATTTATGGGTATAATGGATCTATTCAGTTGACCCCTTTTAGTCTGCTGGTGTAGAATGATTAGGAAGAACTTAGCGCTTAAGCTTTAGAAATATAAAGGAGGATTTTATGATGGCAGGAGCAGTTAAAGAAATTAATGAATCGCAATTTGAACAAGAGGTAACCAAGTCAGAAATACCTGTACTGGTAGATTTTTGGGCACCCTGGTGTGGCCCCTGTAAAATGCTTGGCCCAATTCTCGAAGAAGTCGCTGCCGCCAATGACAGTCGCCTGAAAATAGTCAAAGTCAACGTCGATGAAAACCCCGATCTGGCCCAGAAGTTTGAAGTAATGGGTATTCCGAGCATGTTTTTATTCAAAAACGGCGATGTCATCGACAGTTTTACCGGTGCAATGAGCAAGCAGGCCCTGACCGAAAAGATTGATAAATATATCTAAGCCTTCAGCGCAGAAAAAAGAATCTTTTCAGATAAATTGAAGGAAATCGCTTCCTACTGGCGAATAACAACGGTACTACTCCGAAAGGAAGTGTTGTGAGCCATGGAACGACAGCTGCTTGGCCAAATAACCCATTTTTACAGCAAGATTGGTGTGGCGATCATTCATCTTGACAGCCCCTTAAGAGTGGGAGACCGTATTGCTGTTGTCGGTTCTACTACAGATTTAGAGCAGGAAGTTAAGTCGATGCAGGTCGAACACCAGAATATTGAAGAAGCCAAAGTGGGAGACCTGGTCGGTCTGAAGGTTAAAGAAAAGGTAAGGGAAGGGGACACTGTCTTCGTCCTGAAATAAATATCAGTTTAGATGGGTGATTAGTTGGAATACGAAAGCGACTCAGGCGGTCAGTGCTCCGCTGCTGTTGAATCTGAAGCGGGTGAGCCAACCGCCGTAAATAAAAGCCCGTACAAACAAGCCCTGACCGGAATGGTCAGGGCTGTTCCGATCATGCTCGGCTACCTGCCGATCGGCTTCGCCTTCGGTGTGCTCACTTCTACTGCCGGCTTGAGTATGACCAACGCAGTGGCTATATCTCTTTTTGTCTATGCCGGCTCAGCCCAGCTCATTTCGGTCGGCATGATTGCGGCCGGGGCAGGGGTGGCTGCCATAACAATGACCGTCTTCCTGGTTAACCTGCGCCACATGCTGATGAGCGCTTACCTGGCCCCCTACCTGGGTAAACT
>CAYWDA010000154.1:0-31571 GCA_964456945.1 uncultured Syntrophomonadaceae bacterium | reverse complement strand
GGTATGCTGGCTGTCGGTATTCCAAGCTACCGCTTGCCGCGCGACATTCTTAATGCTGAAATTGACCTGGTTAAAAACCTCGGTGTCGAAATTATCTACAATACAAAAATTGGTGATGACATCTCGCTTGATCAGCTTCTGACTGACGGATATAAGGCGATATTCTTAGCCGGAGGCCTTCATGAAAGCGCTACCATGGGCTGCGAGGGTGAAGAAGCCTGTTATTACGGGTTCATGCCCGGCGTTGATTTTCTGCGTAAAGTTAATCTTGGCATAAATGTTGATCTCGGTGAGCGGGTAGCCGTAATCGGTGGTGGTAACGTTGCTATGGATTGCGCCCGCTCGGCGGTCCGTCTCGGAGTAAAAGAAGTGCACCTTATTTACCGCCGCACTAAGCTGGAAATGCCGGCTAATGCTGCCGAAATTGACGCGGCAGAAGAAGAAGGAATTCAGTTCCATCTTTTGGCCAACCCGGTCTGTATTTTAGAGGAGAGTGGTTCGGTCAGCGGCATGGAGTGTGTCAAGATGGAACTGGGCGAACCTGATTCGAGTGGACGACGCCGGCCTATTCCGATGGATGGTTCAGAGTTTATTCTGAAAGCTAGCTCTGTTATTCCGGCAATTGGCCAGGTAGCTGATCTTAGTTATCTGAAAGAGAACAGCGGCATCAAACAGACCCGGTGGGGCACAATAGAAGTAGATCCGGAAACAATGGCTACTGCAGTGCCCGGTATTTTTGCTGGGGGAGATGTTGTACTTGGCGCGAGAACAGTAATTGAAGCAATTGCAACTGCCAACCGCGCAGCGGAAGCAATCGACACTTACCTGCGCAGTGGAAAAAGCGTCGTTCCACGGCAGTTTAACCTTGAAAAGCATCTTGAATCAGTTGGTGTATTCAGCGAGAAAACTGTTCCGGAGATGGTTGCCGGAAGGGTTAGGCTGGAAGAAGAAGTGATACCGGCCGTGGAGAGAATGCACTGTTTCGATGAAGCTGAACTCGGTTTTAAATACCCATCAGCAGTAATTAAAGAGGCGGAACGCTGTGTTAAGTGTCTGCGCTTAGGATTGGCTGTTCTGTAGCGGTGGAGGTGTAGGATGAATAATACTGTAAGCTTAACAATAGATGGTCAGATAATATACGCTGAAGAGGGTGTTACTATCCTTGAGGCGGCGCGGCAGAACGGCATTGAGATTCCCACCCTCTGCTACCACCCGCGCCTGGCACCGCTTGGCCATTGCCGGGTTTGCCTGGTGCAGATCGCGGGCATTGAGCGCCCGGTTACCTCCTGTGATAATCCGGTTGTAGCAGGGATGGTTGTTACAACCACAACTCCAGCCCTGGAGGAGATGCGCAAAGGGGTCATTGAACTGGTCCTGGCTACACATCCTTATAAAGACTGCCTGACCTGTGTGCGAACAGGAACATGTGAACTGCAGGATAAAGCCTACTGTTACCAGGTTGAACTACCCGGTCAGCTTGAAAGAAGAGTACCTTCAGCAAAGGACCATAAGAGTCCCTACCTGGTCCGCGATGAAGAAAAATGTATTCTTTGCGGTCGCTGTGTAGAGGTTTGCCGATCACTGGCCGGTCGCTCTGTTTACGGTATGATTGGACGAGGTGTTAATACTCGGGTGGTTCCCTATCTTAATGGGCGGGAGGTATCTCTTGAAGAGGCCGGATGCATCTTTTGCGGTCAGTGCATTGATGTCTGCCCTGTTGCTGCCTTAACCGAAGCAGGACGACCTGCCGGCGGAAGGGAATGGGAGCTTTCCCATAAACCCGGGGTTTGCATCGAATGTTCACTTGGTTGTTACCTTGAAAGACAGGGCTTTGATGGTTGTTTTGTAAAAAGCAGCGTAGCGGACGAGGGAGATCCGGTTGGTTGGTTGTGCCTAAAAGGTAAATTTGGTAATGCAAATGGTAATGGGGAAAAATCATTCGGTAAAGCTCTGCTTAAAGATGAAGATGGTTATGCAGAAACTACCTACCTGAATGCTTTTGAGAAAGCGGCAGCTAAAATATTAGAGATTAAAGAGCGCTTTGGAGCAGATGCTTTGGCCGTAACGGCGTCTGGCAAATTAAGCAACGAAGAGAATTATTTGCTGCAAAAATTGGCGCGAAAAGTGATCGGCACTGCTCACGTTGATCTTGGCGCAGAAGCACTTTGGGTTGAAGCCTTTAGTGCGGTGCAGGCGATCAGTGGCAGTGCGGCGCCCGGTCTCACGCCTGCTGCCTTAAGCAGAGCAAGTAGCTTGCTGATAATTGGTTCTGGTCTTGACAAGAGCCATCCGGTTGCGGCTATGGCCATCAGAAAAGCGGGGCGTTTCGGAGATGTGGTAATTATTGAAACTGCCGAAAACCCTGATGCAGAACCTATCGCCGCCTGGGACAGTATTAGCCTTAAAACCGGTGATGGTTGCTTTACAGATCTTTTTTCCGCTCTGAGTGCGCTGATCAGTGGTACAGATGATGGTAGTGAAGCAGCAGCAAGGCTTGGTTTGCCACATCAATCGCTAAAAAGAGCTGCAAAATTGATCAGCGGAAGAAATAGCTGCATTGTGGTTTGTCCTTCATATTTTGCAAAAGCCGACAGTCTTTCGCTGGAGGCCCTGATCAGGTTGGCTCAAGTCAGCGGTGTTGTCGAACGGGGGCGGAATAACCTGCTGTTGCTTTCAAAGTATAGTAACGCCAGTGGGGTACTGGCCACAGGCGGAACCAATTGCTCTCACCAGGAAATTTCCGAAGAGGGGAACAGCCAAAGTGTTAATAATAACGATTTTAAAAACACGACTGCAGATGATGTGAAGGGACTGCTGCTCTTTGGCAGCGATCTAAAAAGTTTTAAAAAAAGTGATTTTGAGTATCTGGCTGTTTTCTGTGAAAATGAGTCCGAGGCGCCACCCGGTGCAGATCTGATTATTACAACACAATCGATAATTACAAAAAACGGAGAGTTTACCAATGCTGCCGGTCAGAACCGCTTTAACCAGGCGGTTGTTGAGATAGGCAGTGAACAGATACACGATTGGCAGTTGATCTGCAGCCTGGCCCGAGCCATAGGTGTCAAATGGAATTATGCTTCCCTGGATGAAGTGCGGGAGGAGATGAAAAGTGCTTTGATCACTGCCGGCTGAATTAATGCCGGGTGATTAAGAGAAACTGGTGCCCAAATGCAAAATACAATACCGATACTAAAAGTATCTGAAATTAACCGCTATGTAAAATCTTTGATTCACGGTGATCCCGGGTTGCGTGATCTTTGGGTGACCGGAGAATTGTCGAATTTTAAGCACCATCGATCAGGGCACATGTATTTTACATTAAAAGACAATAGCTCTTCCCTGCGCTGTGTGTTTTTTCGCCGCGAAAATATGCGTTGTCTTTTCAAACCATCAGATGGAATGGGCGTAATCATTCACGGCAATATTTCGGTCTATGAGCCTGATGGCCTCTATCAGCTATATGTAGCTGAAATGGAACCAGCCGGTATGGGGTCACTTTTTTTAGCCTTTGAGCAGCTCAAGCAAAAACTGGAAGCAGAAGGCCTGTTCCGCAATGAACATAAAAAACCTCTGCCACTGCTGCCAAAAAAAATCGGGATAATCACTTCCCCGAGCGGAGCGGCCCTGCAGGATATCCTGGCCACGATCAGATCTCGTTTCCCCCACGTGCATTTACTGGTGGTTGAGAGCCTGGTTCAGGGGGAAGGCGCTGCGGCAGATATTGTGCGGGCGTTAGAGATAATCAACAAGCGATCTGATCTTGACCTGGTGATTATGACCAGGGGTGGTGGCTCGCTTGAAGATTTATGGCCTTTCAACGAAGAATCGGTTGCCCGCGCAATATTTAATTCGCGATTGCCGGTAATTTCAGCTGTCGGTCATGAAACGGACTTCACAATAGCCGATTTTACCGCCGATCTACGTGCTCCCACACCTACTGCCGCGGCGGTATCCGCTGTGCCTGATCTGGGCGATATGCTGCTTACGCTAAACCGCTTAAATGAAAGAGCGGCCATGGCTCTTCAGAGTCGTCTTCAGCTGGAAAAACAGCAGTTGGATCACGTTGTCAGCGAGCGTTTTTTTCGGTTGCCGGAATTGCGCATCCGCTACTCACGGGAACAGCTGCAACAACTTGAAAACAAATTGCAGCGCGAAATTGTTCAACTGCTGAAGATTAAAGGGCTCAAGCTGGGGGCTCAAATCGACAAGCTTGAGAGTTTTAGCCCGCTGAAAGTTATGAATCGCGGTTATAGTTACTGTCGTGACGAAGAGGGCAATATCGTTCGCTCGGTGAAAGACATTGCGATTGGCCGCGTTTTACAACTAAGCTTTAAAGATGGACAGGCGCGCTGCCGCACCGAGGAGATTGAGGAGGAAGTAACCGTTGAAGGATAAAAAACTTGAAAAAATGACTTATGAAGAAGCAATCAACCGGCTGGAAGGGTTGGTCCGCAGGCTTGAAGACGCAGAAATTCCTCTTGAAGAGTCGCTGACTGCTTTCCAGGAAGGGATTGCCCTTTCCCGCTATTGTCGCGAGAAGTTGGCTGAAATAGAGTACAAGGTTGAATATTTACTGAAAAGTGAACAGCAAACGGTTTTAGCGGATGATTGTCCGGATAATGCTGATCATAACGAAGAGGGCATTTAATGATTGATATCGACCGCTACCTGGAAAACGAGAAAGAAAAAATTAATAAAGCGCTCGACTGCTACCTGCCGGATAATGCCCCCGCTGCTGTTACCAGTGCTATGCGCTATAGTTTAGAGGCAGGAGGCAAAAGGCTGAGACCGATCTTGACCATTGCCGTGGCAGAAAGCCTGGGAAACTTGAATCAAGATCTGTATATACTGGCCTGTGCCGTTGAAATGATTCACACATACTCTTTAATTCACGATGACTTGCCGGCCATGGATAATAGCGACCTGCGCCGGGGCAAGCCGACCTGTCACCGCATTTATGGAGACGCGGTGGCTATCCTGGCTGGCGATGCCCTGCTGACCCTTGCCTTTCAGCTGGTGTCGCAATTCGGGAAGGGTGAAGAACGCGCTGATCAGGCAAACCGCATCAGTGCAGAACTCGCTGCTGCTGCCGGGGCTGCTGGAATGATCGGAGGCCAGATTCTCGATCTTGAGGCCGAAGGGTCTGAACCAACCCTGAAGCAGATTGAGCGCATATCGGAATTAAAAACAGGGGCCTTAATCAGAACCGCTGTGCTCAGTGGGGCAATTGCTTCAAACGCTTCAGATCTGGATATTAAAGCTCTAACTGCGTATGCGGAAAGTTGTGGCAAAGCATTTCAGGTAGTTGATGATCTGCTTGACTTTGAAGGTAGAAGAGAAGACTTAGGTAAACCAACAGGCGCCGACCTGGCGCGCTTAAAAGCGACTTACCCTGCATTGCTGGGCACTGATGGAGCAAAAAGACTGGCCAAAAAACTTTATCATGAAGCCATTAATGCTCTTGCCCCGCTGTCGTGTAATCCGGAAATACTAACTGAAATAGCCAGGAAATTGGTCTATCGCACAAATTAATATTTAGGAGGTTGGTTTTATGGCAATGGCAGAAAATAGCTGCAGTTACTTTCTTGATGTGCTGGCCTCGAAAGCCCCGGTTCCCGGTGGTGGCGGAGCGGCAGCAATGGGAGGGGCGATCGGTATGGCCCTCTCAAATATGGTTGGTAATCTTACCACCGGTAAGAAAAAATTTGCCGATGTCGAAGACGAAGTGCAGTCGCTGCTTGCACAGGGCAGCGCAATTATCGAAGATCTGAAAACGCTTGTTGACAGAGATGCCGAGGTTTTCGAACCGCTATCGGTAGCTTACGGTTTGCCGAAAGATACACCCGAAGAGGCTGCCCATAAAGCAAAAGTGATGGAAGAATGCTCAATTCAAGCCTGTTCCGTGCCAATGGAAATAATGCGTAAGGCTTACGCAGGCATTAAAATTCATCAAAGAATGGGGCAAATCGGAACTAAGTTAGCTATCTCAGATGTCGGATGCGGCGTGGTCTTTTTAAAGGCAGCACTGATCAGCGGACAGCTTAACGTTTTGATTAACCTGGGCGCTATAAAAGATGAAAAGTTCGTTGAAGCGGCCAGAAACGAGATGAAGCAGCTTTTAGCTGAGGGCAGTAAAATTGCCGATGAAACACTGGCCCTGGTAGTTGAAAAAATATCTTAGGGCAAATAAGGCCTGAGGTAATCTAAAAATGTTACTGTAAAAAAAAATGGAATGACGAAAGGGGAACGTTTAGATGGGTATGGTTATTGATTGTGTTGCGATTGGTGAAGAACTGATGAAAGAGATTGTCAAGGAAACAGAGGAATTAAAAGCAAAAGGAATCACCCCTGGTATTGCAACTCTGCTGGTTGGCGATGATTTTGGCGCTAATATGTATCGTGGTCAGGTAGAGAAGTTTTGCGAAGAAGCTGGGTTCAATTATGTTAATGAAAATCCCCCGGCAGACGTAACTGAAGAAGAGGTTATCGCTATTGTCAAGAAGCTTAACGCTGACCCTAAGGTCAGTGGAATTCTTCCTCTGCGCCCGTTTCCGGAGCAGGTTTCAGACAGCGCTGTTATTAATTCGATTGATGTCAATAAAGATATTGACTGTTTCCAGCCATTCAATATGGGCAAACTGGCTCTTGGTGAGGCAACTTTTCCACCAGCTACACCAGCTGCTGTTATTGAGATTCTTGAACGCTATGCCCGCGAAGTAGAGAAAGTAGACCCTAAAGATTTCTTTGAGGGCGCTGAAATTGTAGTTGTCGGTCACTCCAATATAGTAGGGAAGCCCGTTGCCTACCTGGCCCTTAACCGCAATGCAACCGTTACTGTTGGTCATGTATTCACAAGTATCAAGGGCAATTTGGCCAAGCATACAACTGGAGCGGACATTCTAATTGTAGCTGCCGGAAAAGCTGATCTGATTGGCGCTGATCTGGTTAAAGAAGGCGCTATTGTTATTGATGTTGGTATCAACCGCGTTAAAGTCTTAGACGATAAAGGTGAACCGGTTCTTAATGACAAAGGTAAGCCGAAGACTAAAACTGTTGGTGATGTCTCTTTTGATGCTGTTAAAGATAAGGCTAAAG
Organism: uncultured Syntrophomonadaceae bacterium; assembly: GCA_964456945.1. Lineage (GTDB taxonomy): Bacteria > Bacillota > Dethiobacteria > DTU022 > DTU022 > CAYWDA01. Next base: position 24,473 of record CAYWDA010000154.1, on the reverse strand, counting down.
CGATCACACCGGTTCCGGGCGGCGTAGGCTCTGTTACAAACAGAATGCTGCTGAAAAATGCCCTGAAAGCCTGCAAAATCACGAACGGATTGCTCTAAACCAAGCTGATTGCCCGCAGGGCTTTGTTGAGAATAAGTCCTGATTGTGCTATAATATCTTGAATCAATGAGCATAAGTGGTGCAGTATTCTAGTTGGCGCCCCTCTCCGAAAACGGGCCTAAAAATCCGTTAAGGGCACATCGATGAAGTTCCTGGTGGTGGCTGCTGACGCCCAGTTGGGAGCTGCTGCTGGGAGTTAAGAAGGATGGGGCGATCTACAATGGCATGTAGGCGTTGACCCTGCCTTCGCGGAGACCCAATGTTGGTGGCGAATTGTTAATTGCAAGGGCTACTGCTTGGGTATGAACCTGTATGCGGTAAAAAAGCTGTGTGCAGTGTAGCCTGCCTTGAGTGGAATGGGTGGAGGGTAGCGATACTTTAAACCCATTTTGCAAAAGAGGCTAGGGGAGATAAAGCGCCAGGGAGGAAATCTTCTAGACTGCTCTTGAAAGAGAAGTAAACCAGGGATTAAAGTGTGAGCTAAGTGGTAATCCAGTTCTGTTGCTGGTGACACAACAGGGATAGTCTTAAAAGGGAACTGCCTTTTCGGCAACGAGGGGTGATTATCCGGGAAATCCTGCTGGACCTAAGCCGCAAAGTTTACCTGGTTTGCTACCACTTATGTTTCTTTGTACAAAGGTGATGAGGTTTGACTAACGTTAGAAAAAAACGCAACCGGGTCCGCTGGGTTATTGCCATTACTATCTGGACATTTTTTCTTGCCATTGTTTTCGGGTTCCTGGCTCATTTATCACTAAATGAGATTCAATCAATTACAATATCTTTCTTAATCCTGACTCTTGTAATTTTAATTGGGATAATCTTTGATATTGCTGGTACTGCTGCTGCTGCAGCAAACATTGCCCCCCTGAACGCTAAGGCAGCGCGCAAAGTTGATGGTGCAAAGCGTGGCGTATATCTGGTAAAACACGCCGATCGGGTGGCGAATTTTTGCAATGATGTGGCCGGGGATATTAGCGGAATCATCAGCGGCACTCTGGCTACAGTAATTGTTTATAAGCTTGTCGTAAACCTTTCTTATACTCAGGCCGAGTTTTATTTCGGAATTTTACTGACAGCCCTGGTTGCCGCCTTTACAGTAGGTGGCAAGGCCTGGGGCAAAGTAATTGCGATTAATCATTCAACAGAAGTAATTATGCTGATTGGTCTGTTAATTGATCGATTGCTGAAACCGCTTAACTGGTTCGGTAAGCGCGGCAAAAATGCGGGGTGATTGCCATGGGAGAATTAATCAGCAGCCTGAACCTGCCTGATGATCTGAAGAAGTTAAATAAGGCAGAGTTGGAGCTTGTAGCTTCCGAAATACGTGAATACATGATTCATACAGTTGCCGACAATGGTGGTCACCTGGCGGCAAGCCTTGGAGTGGTTGAGCTTGCAATAGCTCTGCACAGCAACTACAGCAGCCCAAGAGATCGGTTGGTCTGGGACGTGGGTCATCAAAGTTATCCTCACAAGTTATTAACAGGTCGTTGGGAGCAGTTTTTAACTCTGCGGCAATATGGTGGTATGTGTGGTTTTCCGAAACCCTCCGAAAGCGCTCATGACCCCTTTATAACCGGGCACAGCAGTACTTCCATCTCTGTAGCACTTGGGCTGGCCCAGGCTCGCGATTACAACAACGAAGATTACAAGGTTGTTGCCATAATTGGCGACGGCGCGCTTACCGGAGGTATGGCTTTTGAAGCGCTTAATCACGCCGGCCATACACAGGCAAATCTTTTGGTTATTCTCAATGACAACAAAATGTCAATCAGTTCAAATGTAGGGAGCATGTCTGCCTACCTGGGAAGGATTCGCTCCGACCCGAAATACTCCCGCCTAAAGAAAGATTTTGAGCAATTTGTAAGCCGTGTTCCCTGGGTTGGTAAAAAAGTAGTCAACTCGGCGGAAAGAATTAAGGGCGGTCTGAAATACCTGATCATGCCGGGGATGCTTTTTGAAGAGCTTGGTTTTACCTATTTCGGCCCGGTTGACGGGCATAATATTACTGCTATGCGGAACGTTTTAAAACAGGCTGACAAAATGAGCGGCCCGGTTATGATTCATGTTGTTACCGAAAAAGGTAAAGGCTACTCTTTTGCCGAAAAATCCCCGGAAACATTTCATGGAATCGGACCATTCGATCTGAAAAACGGACTTCCCCTGAAAAAGAAAAAAAGCCCTACCTATACCGAAATATTCGGGCGTACCCTGGTGCAATTAGGTCATGATAACCCGAAGATTGTGGCAATAACTGCTGCGATGACCGCGGGCACAGGCTTAAGTAGATTTGCAAAAGAGTTTCCGGATCGCTTTCACGATGTTGGTATTGCTGAACAGCATGCAGTGACGCTTGCAGCGGCGCTGGCTGCCGGAGGAATGCGTCCGATTGTCGCCATCTACAGCACATTTTTGCAGCGTGCTTATGATCAGGTTTTGCATGATGCCTGCCTGCAAAAACTACCGGTAATTTTCGCCGTAGATCGGGCTGGCATTGTCGGTGAAGACGGAGAGACCCACCAGGGGCTTTTTGACATATCATTTTTGCGCACTATTCCGAACATCTCTATTATGGCCCCGGCTAATGAAGATGAACTTCAACACATGGTTCATACTGCCTTTAACTATGAGGGAGGGCCTGTGGCAATTCGTTACCCCCGGGACAAGGGCCAGAATGTAGAGTTAAGCGAACCGAAGATATTGCCCTGGGGCAGGGGCGAATTGCTCAGGCAGGGCGACGACCTGCTGATTGTCGCCGCCGGCACAATAGTTAATTCTGCTCTTGAAGTTGCTGAAAAACTTTATTGGCAGGGAATCAAAACCGCGGTAATCAATGCCCGCTTTCTGAAACCGCTGGATGAGGATCTGATTTTAAACTGGGCCCGGAAATGCGGTAAGGTAATAACACTCGAAGAAAATGTTCTGGCCGGTGGTTTCGGCAGTGGAATATTGGAACTCTTTGAAGCGAAAGGCCTTTGTCTTCCGGTTAAACGGATCGGGGTGGGTGATTGCTTCGTGGCGCACGGAACCAGGGCCCAGATGCTCTCCTGCTGTAATCTTGATGTTGAAGCAATCTATAACAGCGCCTTAGCTTTCGCCGGAGATAAAGCGGCTGAAGGAGTAACTTGAGCCGTTCAGAAAAACAAAGGCTTGATCTGCTGCTGCTTAATCAAAGGCCGGACTTAAGCCGTAGCCGGGTTCAGGCTGAAATTATGGCCGGAAAAGTAAGGGTTGATGGAACTGTATGTGACAAACCGGGAACTTTACTGCCCTGCACCTCAGATATTCAACTTCTGGAGCCGAAAAATCCTTATGTTAGCCGTGGCGGATTGAAAATGGCTGGTGCGCTTGAAGATCTTTTAATAGTGGTCAAAGATCTTGTTGTTCTTGATGTGGGCGCATCAACCGGAGGCTTTACAGATTGCCTGCTTCAAAACGGAGCAAAACTTGTCTATGCGCTTGATGTTGGCTACGGCCAATTTGCCTACTCTCTACGCAACGACCCCCGGGTTGTGGTCATGGAAAGATTTAATATACGCAATCTTATTGCAAAAGATCTTGCTGTAAAACCCGATCTTAGTGTTATTGATGTCTCTTTTATCTCCCTGACAAAAGTACTGCCAGTGCTCGCTGAGTTAAGCATAAAATCTGTGCTTGCCTTAATTAAACCGCAGTTTGAGGCCGGCCGAGCTGAAGCCAGCAAGGGTAGTGGGGTGATTCGCGATCCGGCCTTGCATTTAAAAGTTCTAAATGACTTTTACCAATTTGCAGCAGATATAGGCTATTGCTGTCGTGGAGTAACCTATTCACGGTGGCCGGGACCGAAAGGGAATATTGAATATTTTATGCATTTAATTGCTAATGCTGAAGATAGAAAGAACTGTCTACCTGAATTCAGCTCCTTTGCTGCCCGCACAGTTGCATTCGCCCACCAAAAACTGCTTTAAAAATAAAAAGATATCCTGTTGCGCAAATCTGTTGAAGGATACAGGGCAGGAAAAGAAGAATTACAAAATAATGAATAGCAGCCGAACAGGAGGTTCTGAGTGAAAGATATAGGGCTCATTCCAAACTGGCATAAACGAAACTCTCCGTTAGTAGTAGATAAAATTATTCATTTCTTTGAGCAGCGTCAGATTAAACTACTTAAAGCCGATAGTGAGCAGGCTGACTTTTACAGTGAAGTATCTCTGGCCGAACAGTTGAAGAGTTGGCAGGATAGACTTAACCTGATTATTGTTGTTGGCGGCGATGGAACTATTCTGCGCGTAGCGCGGGATCTTGCCTTTTGGAATATTCCGGTGCTCGGTATAAATCTTGGACACAAGGGTTTTCTGGCTGAAATTGAAGTAGAGCAGATGGAGCGCTTTTTACAATATATCGCCACCGGGCAATACTCTTACCAGGAGCGCATGATGTTAGAAGCAAAACTAAAGCGTGGGGATAAAGAACTGGGTAATTACCTGGCCCTGAACGATATTGTAGTTTCAAGGGGCCCTTTTTCCAGGATTATTCAGGTTGAAGTTTATGTTAACGACGATTTTATGGAAAGTTATTCCGGTGATGGGGTCATAGTCGCAACTCCAACCGGGTCTACCGGTTACTCTCTGTCAGCCGGAGGGCCGATTGTTAACCCGAGCATGGAACTTTTTGTTGTGAACCCAATCTGCCCTCACAGCCTTTACAACCGGGCCGTAATCGTCAATGGTAATGACAGTATGAAACTGCGGGTTGATTCCCGGCAGGTTCAGGTAATGCTTACCGCAGATGGCCAGGTTCGCTTTGCTCTCGAAGATGAAGATCATATTGAAATCCGTCGTTCCGCACAAAAAGTTAAATTGGTCTGTTTTCATGATTACTCTTTCTACAGGATGCTGCATCAAAAGCTAAAATCTTAAATTTAATCGTAAATCTGCTTAAAGTAGTCACTGTCGCACTGGTTTATAGAACGATTGCACTATAGTTCAAGCTAGGAGGGGTTGGTGTGCTTGTTGCGTTGCGAGTTTCCAACTTTGCATTAATCGAAGATTTAACCATTAATTTTAAACCCGGTCTGAATATTCTCAGTGGTGAAACGGGGGCAGGTAAATCGATTGTCATAGGAGCAATAAACCTGCTGATGGGTGAAAGGGCAGCTGTCGAACAGATTCGTCAGGGCCGGGAGAATGCTTTTGTGGAAGGTATTCTCACCTGTCACTCAGAACTGCAGGATGAGATTGAAAGCCTTTTGAATGAGGCCGGTATAGAAAAAGCAGATGATCTGATCATTGCCAGGGAGGTTTATCGCAATGGGCGCAGTGTAGCCAGGGTAAACGGCCGGGCAGTTCCAGCTTCATTTTTAAAGGAATTAGGACAACTGCTTGTTGACCTGCACGGGCAGCACCAGCACCAGTCATTATTAAGGCCGGAACAACACCTGGAACTGCTCGACTCGTTCGGCGGCGAAGAGATCTGCGCAGTTAAAAACAAGCTTTCAGATTTGTACAAAGAGCGCCAGATTTTAAAAAAAGAACTTGAAGAGCTGGGTGAAGACAGCAGCGAACGCGAAAGGCGTCTCGATATTTACGCTTTTCAGCTCAAAGAGATTATTACTGCTGAATTGAGGCCCGGAGAGGATGACGAACTGAGCCAGAGAGAAAAAGTGTTAGCCAACTCCGAAAAAATTTGCAAACTGACCGCCCAGGCTTACACCGATATCTATGTCGGCGATGATGACAACCCAGCCGGGGCGCTTATCGATCGTCTCAGTCGTTCTGCGCAATTGTTGACTGAAGCAGCGGCCATTGATACCATCCTTGAGCCGTTGTTAGATCTGCTTCAGGGCGCTTCAGCCCAGCTTGAAGAGGTTTCACATGAACTGCGTAATTACCAGGAAGGGTTCGAATTTGAACCGGAAGAACTGATTTTTCTTCAGGAACGCTTAAACCTGATCAACAGTCTAAAGCGAAAATACGGGGCTTCGGTTGACGACGTACTTGCTTTTGCCGAGCGCACAGAGGCAGAGATGGAAAGGCTTAAGAATAGCGAAGCAATGGCTGCCGGTATTGAAAAAGAAATTGTTTTGCTTGAAGATGCGCTTACTAAAGAGAGCCTTTTGTTAAGGGAACTTCGCCATACTACTGCAAAAGAACTCGAGAAACTGCTTGAAGAATGCCTGAAAGAGCTGGCCCTGCAAAATGCCAGGTTTGCTGTCAGGTTTACCGAAAAAGAAACTTTTTCTGCCCGGGGAATGGATCAGGTTGAGTTTTTCTTTTCGGCCAACCGCGGAGAAGAAGTTAAACCGCTTGCCAAAATAATATCCGGTGGTGAAGTATCGAGGGTCATGCTGGCTTTGAAAACGATCCTGGCCCGGCAGGATCGCGTGCCCACCCTGATCTTTGACGAAGTTGATGCCGGAATTGGAGGCGCAACCATACAGGCTGTAGCAGAGAAACTGGCGCTTTTAGCCGGAAACCATCAGGTAATGTGTGTGACTCATAGCCCTCAGATTGCTTCGATGGCGGATGGTCATTTTCATCTTTTTAAAGAGACCGTCGGTGAGAGAACTTTAACCAGGGCAGTAGAATTGAATGCTGCCGACAAACGTGAAGAACTTGCCCGTATGCTTGATGGCGCCAGCATCGATCAGGTCAGTCTTACGCATGTTGATAGCCTGCTGGAGCGAGCGAAACGTTTTAAAGAGAAGTCAGCCCGGGGGAGTGACCAAAATTAGCGAACATCTTAAAGAAGAATTATTATCGACCAGCTATTTATACCGGGGCAGAATCATCAATGTGCGCCACGATCGGGTTAAAATAGCGGGTGGAAAAATTGCCTTTCGCGAAATAGTTGAACATCCTGGCGCAGTGGCTATTCTTGCCTTTAATGAGCAGGGCAAGGTAATTATGGTCCGGCAGCATCGGCAGCCGACAGGAGATGTTCTGCTGGAAATACCGGCGGGCAAACTGGATCCGGGTGAGGAACCGCTTCAGTGTGCGCATCGTGAAATGCTTGAAGAAACAGGACTTTGTAGTGATCACTGGCAAGAACTATTTGCATTTTATCCTTCACCCGGTTTTTGCGATGAAACAATTTACCTTTTTCAGGCCAGTGACCTAAAAAGTGGAATAGCGCTGACCTGCGATCCCGAAGAAAACTTAGCGATAGTGTTTATTTCTTTGACGGAGGCATGGAAAATGATTCAAAGTGGCGAAATTAAGGATGCCAAAACGATTATTGCATTGCAATACGCTTTAATCCAGAGTAAGCTAAGTTGCCAATAAATTTTATATATTTACGCAGATAATTTTTTTAAGCAGGTATTTAGGCTGTTCACGTTGAATTTATTAATACTTCGGTTATGTGAGGAAAACTATAAGTATGCAAAAGCAGTTACAAATCTATACTAACTATCTGGCTGTTGAAAAAGGCTTAGCTAAAAACACCTTAGAATCATACAGAAGAGACCTTAGCAAGTTTTTGATCTATCTGCAAAAGCAGAAAATAGCCAGACTGGAATTAGTAACCCGCGATCTGATCGTTCAGTTTCTTGGCGAACTGAAAAAGAGCGGCAGCGCTGATTCGACGATCTCGCGCTGTATAGCTTCAATCCGCTCATTTTTTAATTTTCTCTTGCAGGAGGGGGTTATTGAAGAAAACCCCGCCCTGCAGCTGGAATCGCCGAAGATTGAAAAAAAACTGCCACGGGTGCTGACGACAGGTGAGGTAGATCAACTGCTTGCCCAGCCAAAGCCCGGAGAACATAACGGTTTACGGGATAAAGCAATGTTAGAATTACTTTACGCTTCAGGTATAAGGGTATCAGAGTTGGTTGATCTGAACTTGTCCGATTTTGATCCCCTGGTCGGTTTTTTACGCTGCCGGGGAAAAGGGATGAAAGAGCGTATAGTTCCTGTCGGTTCAGTTGCGATAAGTTCGGTAAACGATTACCTGACTACATCCAGATCTAAAATGATCAGATCCAACGGAGAACCGTCTCTTTTTGTTAATCACCACGGTTGCCGGATGACCAGGCAGGGCTTTTGGAAAATCTTGAAAAAATATGTCCGCAAGTCAAATTTAAACGGTGATGTAACTCCGCATACCCTGCGTCACTCTTTTGCCACACATCTGCTTGAGAATGGAGCTGATCTTCGATCAGTGCAGGAGATGCTCGGACACTCCGATATTTCTACCACCCAGATTTATACTCAGATTACCAGAAGGAAGATCAGAGAAGTATATGATAAATCACACCCCCGTGCCTGATCTAAATGAAAAACGAGTTATTGTTGTTGTGCTTGACGGCGCCGGTGTGGGCGCACTTCCTGATGCCGATAAATATGGTGATCAGGGTTCTAATACACTTGGTAATGTTTGGTCTAAACACGGCCCGCTTGAACTGCCGAATCTTTTGGCCCTTGGTCTTGGCCATCTTATAGGCGCCGGTAATGCAGTTAAGCAGGAATACTCGCCATTCGATGCAGCATATTACGGACGCATGGCACCATTGTCACCCGGTAAAGATACTACCAGCGGTCACTGGGAACTTGCCGGAGTTGTCATGGATAAACCTTTTCCGCTCTACCCTGATGGTTTTCCAGACTACATTATCGATGCTTTCCAAAAAGCGATTGGCCGTGGCATCCTCGGTAATATTGCTGCTTCAGGAACTGTGATTATTGAAGAATTAGGTGAGGAACACCTTAACACCGGTTATCCGATTGTTTACACTTCGGCTGACAGTGTTTTTCAAATTGCCGCTCATGTTGATATTGTAGCACCGGAAGAGCTCTATGAATGGTGCGAAAAGGCCAGAAAAATACTAACCGGTCAGCATGCCGTGGGAAGGGTTATCGCCAGGCCTTTTGAGGGTAAAGTCGGTTCCTTTAAACGCACTGCGGGCCGTCACGATTATTCTCTTTCCCCACCGGGTGAAACTATATTAGATCTGGCCAAAAAAGCAGGTTACCCGGTTGCAGTTATTGGCAAGGTGGCTGATGTTTTTGCACACCGCGGGCTTACACTTCATCTTCCGGGAGGCAACAATGAAGCTATTGCTTCAGACCTGCACCAGTTGATCGATGAGGTTAAGAGCGGGCTGATCTGGGCTACATTTGGTGATTTTGATACAATATATGGCCACCGTAATGATAGCGAAGGTTTTGCCCTGGCCCTGGAGCGTTTTGATCTTGAACTTGCTGCTCTTCTGGCAAAGCTGGATGCGGGAGATCTGTTCTTTATAACCGCTGATCACGGCTGTGACCCTACTTTCCCTACGACTGATCACACGCGTGAATATGTGCCGCTCCTGGCCTGGGGACCTTTACTGCCTAAAGCTATAAGTATCGGTACCAGAAAGTCATATGCTGATCTTGCTGCCTGCGCTGCTTACTGGCTGAAAATTAACCCTCCATCCCACGGTAGTTCTTTCTTATAGCCTCAGAAAAGGGGCAGGTGCGCTAATATGAATGTGATCATAACCCACGAAAACGGTGACTTCGATGCTTTAGCAGCGGTAGTTGCTGCCTCTAAACTCTACCCGGACAGCGCCGTGCTTATGCCGGAACCCCTTCAACCCAACGTGCGCTCCTTTGTTAACCTCTACCGTGATCTACTTCCACTTGTCGATCCGAAGGATATTACAGCTGAAATTGACACTTTAATTGTTATTGATACAAACCGTAAAGAACGTCTGGGTAAGTGGAGCAACCTGGTTGATGAAGCCGACCATATTATTATTTACGACCATCATCCAGGCGACGAAGATATGGACGCCGACCTGGCAGTGATTGAGAAAGTGGGAGCAGCAACAACAATTCTTCTCGAAAAGATTATCAGTAATAAGCTGGTAATTACTGATTTTGAAGCTACCCTGTTTGCCCTTGGCATCTACGAAGATACCGGATGCCTGACCTACGATATTACTACAGCCAGGGATGCCCGGGCTATTGCTTTTCTGTGGGGTAAAGGACTTAGCACCAAAATGATTCAGGAATACCTTCGCTCACCATTAAGTGATGCCCAAAAGAATCTATTGGAAAAATTGCTCCACAGCAGCGAACTTTACGAGCTGAATCAGCGCCGCGTCCTAATCAGTGCCACAGTTCTTGATCAATATGTTGTTGGAGCGGCAGTTCTGCTGCAGCTTCTTGATGAAATTGAAGATGCCGGTCTGACCATTGTTATCATCCAGATGACAGATAGTATTTACATGGCGGCAAGAACCAGGGACGATGATTTAAACCTGCTTGAACTATTTTCTCCCTATGATGTTAAAGGTTACCCCGCTGCCATATCAACTCACCTGAAAAACTGTGAAGTCGAAGATGTTAAAATGGAGGTTCTGGATTTTCTAAAAAACTACCTACCGCCTGCTCTTACAGCTGATCAGGTAGCTTCTAAACCTGTTTTCACGATTACAAGTGATACCAGCATTGCCGAAGCAGATGATTTGCTGGCTGAACATAGCTATAAAGGCTGCCCGGTAACGGAAGGCGGAAAATTAACCGGAATTATCTCACGCCGTGATCTGCGCAAAGGTTTGCGCAACGATTTGGGACATGCCCCGGTAAAGGGTTTTATGTCGCGCCGCCTGATTACTGCTACCCCGGAACATTCTTTAACTGAACTGCGCCGCCTGATGGTTGAAGAGAATATCGGCCGGGTTCCAATAACCGATCACAATGGGCAACTGGTCGGTATAATAACCCGCTCAGATGTTTTGCGTCACCTGAGCTTTTTTGATCGCAGGGGTCGTTCGGTAAAGAATTCAGACAGAACCGCGAACTACGAACAACTGGAAACAAACATGTTAGAATTGCTTAACAGCGAGCTACCAATCAGGATTCGTAAGCTGCTTTTGCAGATCAGCAGACTCGCTGATCGTGAAAAAGTGAATATCTACCTGGTAGGCGGTATAATCAGAGACCTGCTGCTGCGCTATCCGCCTGAAAAAGATCTCGATTTTGTGGTTATCGGTGATGCAGTAGCTTTTACGTTTAGCCTGCAGAAACTTTTAGGCGGCAGCGTAAGGCACTTCGAACAGTTCGGAACAGCTTCGCTGCAGTTTGCTGACGGTTTGAGACTTGATCTGGTAACGGCCCGTAAAGAATTTTATGCATCACCGGCAGCCTTGCCTCAGGTTGAAAGCTCGAGCCTGAAAAATGATCTTTTCAGACGAGACTTCACGATAAACACCATGGCCTGTTCGCTTTCCACAGAAAATTACGGTGAACTTTATGATTACTACAACGGGCAAAACGATCTGCGCGCTAAAATGATTCGGGCTCTTTATCAGTTAAGCTTTGTCGATGATCCACTGCGCATACTGCGTGCTGTCCGTTTCGAGCAGCGCTACAGTTTCACAATCGAGCCGAAGACAGAAGAACTGATCAGATCGGCAGCCGGGCGAAAAGTTCTTGAAAAAGTTGCCCGCCAGAGGTTGAACCAGGAGCTTAAGCTGATCTACAGGGAACCTTCGCCTTTAAAAATTTTGCATCGTTTCGATCAACTGGGACTCATTAATGCCCTCTATCCGAGGGCTAACCCTGGCCAGGAAACCTGGAAACTGCTGGCAGGGGTCGAAGATATTCTGCAATGGGTAAGCGAGCGGGAGTGGGATAATCGACCGGATGCTGAACTTGCTTATCTAAGCGCACTGCTGTTCAGTTTGGAATCTGCCGATCGGTCTGCTATAATAAGAAAGTTGAATCTGGCGCGTGAACGCGGATCGATGATTACAACAGCTTGCCGGGAAGCACCTGCCTTGCTGAATAAACTAAGTGAAAATGAGCTTAATCCGAGCGCGGTAGTAAGCCATCTTGAACTGCTGCCCGGTGAAGCACTTTTGCTCGCTCATGCTTTAAGCGATGATCAAATAGTTAAAAATCACTTAAAACTTTACCTGGATGGCCTGCGCTACGTGAGGCCAAGACTGAACGGCAGCGACTTAAAAAAACTCGGCCTGAAACCGGGGCCACGCTACCGTAAAATAATTGAAAGTCTAAAACAAGCTGTTTTGGATGGGGAAGTACGCACGCCACAGGAAGAATTGAACTATGTGATCAGCATTCTGGAGACTGATCAGGAAAAGGAGGAGTAGCGCTTGTTTAATGTTGATCCCGTATTAATTGCCCTAAGGATTCCGGCTCTACTGATTGCAATTACTGTTCATGAATTTGCCCATGCCCGCATGGCTTATCATTTCGGAGACGCTACTGCTAAACATCAGGGGCGGATGAACCTGAACCCGTTAAGCCATCTTGACCCGATCGGCTCGATTATGATTCTTTTAGTCGGGTTTGGCTGGGCTAAGCCTGTACCGATCAACCCTAATAATTTTAACAGTTACCGTTCAGGTCTGCGCTGGGTTTCGTTTGCCGGGCCGATGGTTAACTTTATTCTCGGTTTTATCAGCCTTGTATTGCTCAGTATCCTGATCAATGCCGGGTTGGTTCAGGGACTTGTGCTTCAATTTCTTATCGTTTTAATGCAGTTGAATATCTTTTTCGCGATTTTCAACCTGATTCCGATTCCCCCTCTTGATGGTTCGAAAATCTTGATGTCTTTTTTATCAGATAAATACCTGGGCTACTACCGCCTGTTGGAACCTTATGCGCCCCTGATTCTGCTCAGTTTGATCTTAACCAGGGTTCTCGGGCTGATCATTTATCCGCTTTACAATCTGGTATATGGTTTTTTTATGATCATTATCCGGTTTATACCGGGTTTATAATCAGGCAGGGAGTGAATTAATAAAATGGTAAAAAAGACAGTATTTTCGGGGATTCAGGCATCCGGTAGCCTCCATCTGGGTAATTACCTGGGAGCGATACGCAACTGGGTTTCAATGCAGGAACAGTATGACAATTATTTTTGCGTTGTAGATCTGCATACGATTACCGTGCCCCAGGAACCGGAAGTCTTGCGGGCGAACATCAGGGAGGTGGCAGGCCTGCTATTTGCGGCCGGCCTTGATGAAGAAAAATCGGTGGTCTTTATTCAGTCACATGTCAGGGCTCACTCTGAACTGGCCTGGCTGTTAAACTGCCTGACACCAATGGGCTGGTTGCATCGTATGACCCAATTTAAAGAGAAGTCAGAGAAGCAAAAGGATGAAGTCAGTATCGGTCTTTTCGATTACCCCGTTCTTCAGGCTGCAGACATTTTGCTCTATGACACACACCTTGTACCGGTAGGTGAAGATCAGAAACAGCACGTAGAACTTTGTCGTGATATTGCCCAGCGTTTTAACTACCGTTACGGTGAAGTCTTCATCCTTCCCGATGCTTTTATCCCTAAAGTCGGGGGACGGGTTATGGGCCTCTCCAATCCTGAGAAAAAAATGAGCAAAAGTGAAGAAAAACGGGATGATTCGATTTTCCTCCTGGACTCTCCTGATGAAATTAGGTCAAAGTTCAAAAGGGCTACAACCGATTCACTGCGCGAGATTCGTTTTGATGAAAACCGGGCCGGCATCACTAATCTGCTGACCCTTTTTCAACTGATGACAGAAAAGGACCGGGAAGAAATTGAAGCCCACTTTGAAGGCAAAAGCTATAAAGATCTGAAAGAAGAGCTGGCGGAAGTGGTAATTGAAAGCCTGCAACCGCTACAGCAGCGTTACAGTGAACTGACAAGTGAATCAGGTTATCTTGATCAGATGCTGCGCAAGGGTGCAGAGAGAGCTGATGCCCAGGCTGAGAAAAAACTTAAAGAAGTTTATGAACATATCGGCCTGCGTTAAAGGTTAGATTGGCCAATAACACTATATTGATGATCGGATAAGAATAATGATGCAGCAAGCAGAATACCAAATAAAGCTACCAACATTTGAAGGTCCCTTTGATCTTCTTTTTCACCTGATCAAAAAGGCAGAGGTCGATATCTGGTCCATTTCGATTGCCAACATTACAGCGCAATATCTGGCTTACCTGCAATCGATGAAGGAGCTTAACCTTGATATTGCCAGCGAGTTTTTGGTCATGGCTGCCACGCTGCTGCGCTTGAAATCAAAACTGCTGCTGCCCAGGGCACCACGGGCCAGTGATCAGGAGGAAGATGAAGAATTATTTGAAATCAACACTGCCGAAGAACTATTTCAGCGCCTTGAAGAATACCGCCTGATTAAAGAAGCAGCCGCTTTTTTGCGCGACAGGGAAGAGGCTCATCAGAAAATTTTTCTTCGTTCAACGGGCGGGCAAAAAATTATGGTATTTACCCAGCAGGAATCGGTATATACGATTTGGGAAGGGGCCCATCATCTCAGCGATATAATGCACCGCTTTGCCGAAGCTACACATGCCGATGCCTATGCTCCGGCATTCAGCGCAGTTGAAGATTTTGTGCTTGCCGAGAAATCAGCATACATCTGCTCTCTGCTCGAATTAGCCGGGCAGCCGCTTCCGATGAAAGATTTTATTAATGCCGGTGGAACCTGGGAAATTATTATAACCTTTATTGCGCTGTTGGAAATGGCCAGGCAGAGAAAAGTAATTTTGCTGCAGGATCGCCTTTTCGGGCCGATTCTTGTTGCGCTTATCGAGAAGGAGCCGCAAAAGGAGGAGACCAGTGGATAAAGAACTGCAGATTAAGATTATTGAAGCACTGCTGTTTTTAAGCGAAGAGCCGGTGAGTGATGATAAAATATCCTTAGTCCTCTCTGTACCGTCCGACGAGGCTGTTATGTTGGTACGTGAACTGCAAAACAAATTAAAAGCAGACGAGCGCGGCTTACAGGTATATGAAATAGCCGGGGGTTACCAGATGGGCACACTGCCTGAGTTGGCTACTCATCTTGAGAAAGCTTTTAGCGAAGATGTGTCAAGTAATCTCTCTGCCGCCGCATTGGAAGCACTGGCGATCATTGCCTACAAACAAGCGGTAACCAGGATTGAAATTGAATCGATCCGCGGGGTTCGCAGTGAGCATGTTATCGAAAACCTGATTAAAAGGAAACTGATTCGGGTGAGCGGGCGTAAAGAAGGGCCGGGAAGGCCTCTGCTCTATTGTACAGCTCCTGACTTTTTAAAATATTTCGGCTTAAAAGAGCTCGGGGACCTTCCGCCGCTTGAAATGGAAATACAGGAAGAGAACCTTTTGCCATAAGTGAGGTTAGCAGATGCGCCTGGCAAAGTACCTGGCCCAGGCCGGCGTTGCATCCCGTCGGCGGGCTGAAATATTAATAAGTGAAGGCCGAATCAGTGTAAATGGCCAGCTAGCCGATCAACCACAGATGATGGTAGATGATTCAGATTTGGTTACTGTTGATGGTAAGCCGGTCTGTGGTTTTGAAAAAAAAGAGTATCTGCTTCTCAATAAACCCGCCGGTTATATTTCTACAGCACAGGATACCCACAAGCGCCCTACAGTGACGAGTCTGGTCGCTGATTTAGGGGTGCGAGTCTATCCTGTTGGAAGGCTTGATGCTGATACAAACGGTGTGCTTCTGTTAACCAATGACGGTGAACTTGCTTATCGCCTGATGCACCCCCGTTACCAGGTCAAAAAAGTCTACCAGGCATGGGTGCGCGGCATACCGGATGTAGTAAGCATCAGTAATATGAGCAAAGGCCTGCTTATCGAGGGCGAAACCACGGCTCCGGCATCAGTCAGGCTGCTGGCAAAAAAAACGGATAAAAGCGTAGCGCTGCTGGAAATAACGCTTATTGAGGGACGGAAACGTCAGGTTAAGAAGATGTGCCAGGCGATAGGTCATCCGGTAATCAAACTCAGCCGGGTCAGTTTTGCCGGTTTGCGAGCCGATAATGTGGAAGAGGGATCATACAGAAGCCTTACAGATCGGGAAATCAATGCTTTATATCAACTGGTTATGCTATAATGGGCGAGTAGCTGCATGTGATATTTTTAATACCGGATGGTGGTTTAAAGGTTTTTCATACTTATAAGCGAAATTAGAGGTATATGCCACTGAACAATCAAAGCTTAAAAATTGCTATCGACGGACCTGCCGGAGCGGGTAAGAGCACTGTTGCCCGTGCAGTGGCGGGTCGTTTAGGTCTTACCTATCTCGACACCGGTGCAATGTACCGCGCAATTACCCTAAAAATAGCCCGTGAAACGATTGACTTGGACGATCTAGAAGCGATCAGCAGTCTTCTCGATCGAACCACGATTGATCTGGATCATGAAAACCGTGTATTTCTTGACAGCGAAGATGTTACGGATGAAATACGCCTTGCACAGGTAAATGATCTTGTTTCACCGGTTTCATGCATTTCTCTGATTCGCAGCCGCCTGGTTGCCATACAGCAGGATATCGCCAGTGAATCAAGAGGGATAATCATGGAAGGCAGAGATATAGGATCAAGGGTTATGCCGGATGCTGACTACAAGTTTTATTTAGATGCATCTGTGCAGGAAAGAGCCAGGCGACGCACCATGGAGCAACTGGCGAAAGGGATTAACCTGTCGGAAGATGAAGTAGCTGCTGAAATAAGGAAACGCGATAAGATCGATTCACAACGGGAAGATTCCCCACTGACAATTGTCCCGGATGCTCTGGTAATTGACACAACTGGAATGGCTTTTGAAGCAGTTGTTGATTTAATTGTCGATACGGTTACAGCTGGTTTGCGTTAAATGGAAGTCGGGTGAATTGTTTGGTTTATAATTTGGGTCGCTATTTTTTTATGATTTATCTTAAGCTATTATACCGCTATACAATACACGGTTCCGAGAACATCCCGCAACGCAAACCGTTTATTATTTGTGTAAACCATTTGTGCTGGCTTGATCCTGTTGCCGTTGGAGCGGCTTTCCCGTCAAGCTATAAAATTCGCTACATGGCTAAAAAAGAGTTGTTTAGCAATTTTTTCATATCATATATTTTTCTAAAAGCAGGGGCCTTTCCTGTAAACCGACAGGATGCTGACTTTGGGGCAATAAAAAAAGCCTATCAACTTTTGAAAGATGGTCAGGTGCTCGGACTATTTCCTGAAGGAACACGCAGCACAGATGGAGAACTATTAAAAGCCTTTAACGGTGCGGCCTTGATTGCCGTCCGCAGCGGTGTTCCGATTTTACCGATGGCCATAGGAACTTACCGTCTGTTCAAGCCGCTTCATGTTCACATCGGCGCTCCTTTTGTCTTGTCGCCGCTTGTCTATGAGAATAAAGATCAAAAGCGTGAACAGCTTGACGCAATGAGTCGCACTATTATGGAAAAGATAAGTAAGCTGATTTCTGACCACCAATAAATAGCTTGGAGTGATACTTTGCAGGTTCAGATAGCAAAAAAAGCTGGCTTCTGTTCTGGGGTCAGGCGTGCCGTAGATATAATCATCGAAAAGGCAGAGCTCTATGGAAGCGGTTCTACACTCGGCCCTCTTGTCCACAATGAAGAGGTAACTGACTACCTTAAGAAGCGCTCGGTTGCGGTTGTAGACGACCCTGATGAGGTTCAGGGCGCTTTCCTGGCCATTAGGACCCATGGGGTTACACCTGCAATCATGGCCCGGGCAGAAGCGCTTCAGGATGTTGCCATCATAGATTTAACCTGTCCTCGTGTGCGACGGGTGCAGGAAATTGCCGTTGAGCTTGCTGAAAAAGGGCTTTGTATCGTTATATTCGGTGATAAAAATCATCCGGAAGTGGAAGGTATTATCGGCTGGGCCGGTGAGAAATGCGTGGTTGTCTCTTCCCTTGAAGAACTTGAAGCGCTTGCTTTAGAAGAACCGGCAGCTTTAATTGCCCAAACCACCAGCAACTCTGAAATCTATAGAAAGGCAATAGAGTCTTTTCAAAAAAAGGCCCCAGAGGGCCTGATTTATGATACGCTATGCCCTGAGACAAATCTCAGGCAGGAAGAGGCTATTAATTTGGCACAAGGGGTTGAAGCGCTGGTTGTAGTAGGCAGTAAATCCAGCGCAAACACAAAAGCCCTTTTTGATTGCTGCCGGCGGTTAAAACCAACCTGCCGGATAATAAATGCAAGGGAGTTGGAACAATCATTCCTGCAGCAGTACCGAATTATTGGTGTTACTGCCGGAGCTTCGACTCCCCCGTGGACGATTAAGGAGGTCGTGGAGAGAATGGAGAACGAAAATTTGGAAGGTACAACAGAAGAGCAGTTTGATTTTGCAGGTGATGTAAAGGTAGCCCATGTTGGTGAAGTGGTTACAGGTAAGGTAGCCCGGGTTACTGAGGAAGAGGTCTATGTTGATATTGGCGCGAAAACTGAGGCTATTCTTCCCGCCGGTGAAGTACACCTTGACGAGGGCAAAACACTACTTGACTTGTTTGCCCCTGAAGACGAAGTCGAGGTTACTGTCCTCGAAACAGAGGAACAAGAAGGGAAAGTAGTTGTTTCACATAAAAGGTTAGCCCGCAATAAAAGATTGCAGGAACTTGAAAAAGATCTTGAAAATGCAGTTATACTCGAAGGGAAAGTCAAGCAGGTCGTTCCTGCCGGTATAGTCATTGATCTCGGTTCCGGAATTGAAGGGTTTATGCCCGGTTCGCTGGTTGACACGAAGTATATTCCTGATTTCAAGGAATTTAAAGATCAGGAACTGCGTTTTAAAATTCTCGAGTATGATCGGGAAAAAGGCAAACTGATCTTAAGCCGCAGGAAAGTGCTTGAAGAGGAAAACGCAAAGGATAAAGAAGCTACTCTTGGAGCAATCAAAGTAGGCTCTACGATTACCGGAACTGTTAAAAGGCTTACCGATTTTGGCGCATTTGTTGATGTCGGTGGCATTGACGGCCTTGTCCATATCTCTGAGCTTTCATGGGAAAGGGTTAATCATCCCAGTGAAGTTCTGAAGGTTGGAGAAGAAGTTGAAGTTAAAGTACTCGAGGTTATTATGGAAAAAGAACGGATCAGCCTGAGCATTAGAAAAACCCAGGCGGATCCGTGGAGTAAGGCGATTTCTGATTTAGAAACAGGTCAGCTAATTACCGGAAAAGTTACCCGTCTGGTCAATTTTGGCGCATTCATTGAAATAAAGCCCGGAGTTGAGGGGCTGGCCCATATTTCACAGTTGGCAGACTTTCACGTAAAACATCCTTCTGAGGTCCTAAAAGAGGGAGAAGAGGTCGAAGTAAAAATTATCGAACTCAAACCGAAAGCAAAAAGAATCAGCCTGAGCCTGAAAGAAGCAAGTGGGGTGATGGTTGCAACCGGCACCACAAGCAGCGGTGACAGTACCGATAACGGAAATGTTACTCTTGGTGATGTATTCGGTGACATGTTTGACCGTGACGATTACGCTTCAAATGAAGTTGAGATGCATGAAACAGAAAATGTTGATGAAGTGAAGGATGTCGAAGGTGGCCAGGGTTAAATGCCCAGATCGGATCGAAAAAACGAGCATATCTATTACAGCCTGAGCAAGGCTCCGGCTTGTGCAGATTTTAGCGAGATCCATTTAGTGCATAACTGTCTGCCCAATCTCAATATTGGTGAGATTAGCCTGAATACAACCTACATGGGGCGAACATATCGTTCGCCCCTATTTATTAACGCTCTGACCGGGGGTACCCGCTTAGCTTTAAGAGTTAATGCTGAACTTGCAGTAGTGGCCAGGGTAAAGGGCATGCCAATGGCTGTAGGTTCGCAAATGGCAGCCCTGGAGAAGAGAGAGGCTGAAGCAAGTTTTAAAGTTATCCGTCGTGTTAATCCACGGGGATCCGTCTGGGCTAATATCGGTTCATATGCCACCCCTTCTATGGCTGAAAAAGCGATTAAAATGATCCGCGCTGATGGTCTGCAGATTCATCTGAATGTGGCCCAGGAGTTAATGATGCCCGAAGGAGAATGCAATTTTGGCGGAATGGTTGACAGGATCGCGCAGATTGTAAAAACCTGTCAAGTGCCGGTAATTGCAAAAGAAGTCGGGTTTGGCATAGCCAGAGAGCAGGCGCTGGAAATGATGCAGGCCGGTGTGAAAGCTATTGATATTGCCGGCAGGGGCGGCACCAATTTTATAGCTATTGAAAGCAAGCGTTCGGGAAGAAGCATAGCTGATGATTTATGCTGCTGGGGCATTCCCACCGCAATAAGCATTACCGAGGTTAATGACGTGCTAAAAGGCAAAGTAGAACTGCTTGCTTCAGGCGGTATAAACTCTTCGCTTGACATGGCGAAAGCTCTCGCGCTCGGAGCAAATGCGGTCGGTATGGCCGGATTACCCATTTACCTGCTGATGAAGAAAGGACGCAAAGCGCTAATCAGTTATTTGGACTCTGCAGAGCAAGAACTGCGACTAATTATGATGATGCTTGGGGTAAAATCGATCAGCGAACTAAGGCAGGTGCCCTGTGTCATAACCGGTTTGCCGGCAGAATGGTTGCAGCGGCGTGGCATTGATCCATCAAAATATGCAAAAAGAAAAATCGTTTAATTCTACTATAAGGTTTGATGAGCTTGAGGTTAGCTAATGAATAAGTTAGAGGGTTATTTAATTGATAAAGTTAAAACCGGTTCACCGGCAGAGGCATCCGGGATAAAGGCCGGGTGGAAACTACTGCGTGTCGATAATTATAAGCCAAAAGATATAATCGACTATAAGATCGCCGAATCTGACGATAGCTTGAGCCTGTTGTTACAGACCAAACGAGGGCTGCTGCGCAGGGTAAAGATAAATAAGTCACCCGGGGTAACGCTGGGGTTAACTTTTAACCCCCCGACGATGTCTCGTTTGCAGGGTTGCGGTAACAACTGTATATTCTGTTTTATTGAGCAAAACCCTGCAGATATGCGTAAAGCGCTCTATCTTAAAGACGACGATTACCGGTTATCTTTTTTATATGGTAACTTTATCACCCTGAACAGGGTTACCGATGATGAAATTGAGCGGATCATTAAATTGCAGCTAAGTCCACTCTATGTTTCGGTACATACAACAAATCCTGATCTGCGCCGCATGATGTTTGGTAACAAGCACGCAAACAGGGGTTTAAAAAATCTTGAAAGCCTTGTTGCTGCCGGAATCAAGATTCATGCCCAGCTTGTATTGTGCCCTGGTATCAACACCGGCCATGAGCTTGAGCGAACCATAGCGGATCTTGATCGATTGGGACCGAATGTTTTAGATGTTGCCCTGGTTCCCGTTGGTTTGACCGAACACCGCAGCGGGTTGGCAGAGATAAGAGAATTTACTGCAGACGAGGCTATAGAACTTATTAAACTAAGCCAGACCTTGCAGCATAAATTCCTGGTGAAAAGGGGAAGTCGCTTTGTTTTTGTCGCGGACGAATTATATATTCTGGGCGGCATTGAATTTCCGGTTGATAGCGAATACGAAGGGTATCCCCAACTGGAAAATGGGGTCGGGTTAGCCAGGTTATTTACTAATGAGCTAGATCAAATTGCTGCACAAGATCCTATTGTTATTTCCCCAAAACAGGCGATTTCGATATTGACCGGGAAAGCTGCTGAGCCTTTGTTAAAGGCGCTTGGCAAGCAAATTGAGGTCACATTAGGCTTGAAAATTAAGCTCATTGCCGCTGAAAACCGCTATTTCGGGTCATCTGTTACCGTAGCCGGCCTGCTTACAGGAAGTGATTTGCTGTCAGCTCTGGAAGGAATAAGTGCCAACAGTGTGGTATTTATCTCTAAAGCTTTACTGAGAGAAGATAGTGATCTTTTCCTTGATGATTTGACCGTTGTCGAGATTGAACAGAAGCTAAATATTCAGATATGCCCGGTTTGCGGGCCACTGGAACTTATCGCTAAAATTCAGGCGTTTGTTTCCGGAAATAAAAAATGGGAAAACGAGGTCCAGGCTATTGATGAATAATATAGTTGCCATAGTTGGACGTCCGAACGTTGGTAAATCGACGCTTTTTAACCGGCTTACCGTTGCCAGGACTGCAATTGAAGAAAAAGTACCCGGTGTAACCAGGGATCGCCTTTACGGATCTACAGAGTGGTGCGGTAGAAGCCTGGTGATCATCGATACCGGCGGTGTAACATTTGGCCGGGTTGATCATATCTCCAACCTGGTTCGGGACCAGGTTAATCTTGCTGTTGAAGAGGCTCAGGTGATTTTATTCTTACTTGATGGCAAGGAAGGTCTGACTGCGCTCGATGAAGAGATAGGTGAAATGCTCAGAAGAAGCGGAAAGACCGTTATACCGGTTGTTAACAAAATAGACTATCACGAAATGGATAGCGTCAGATATAATTTTTACAGCCTCGGTTTCGGTGACCCGATGGCTGTTTCTGCTTCTCACGGCCGGGGAACCGGAGAATTGCTTGAATTGGTCTGCAGTCTGCTTCCTCCGGAAGATGAGGGGGAGGATCCATACGCCTCTGATTCAGTGAAAGTTGCTGTCATCGGCCGTCCAAATGTGGGGAAATCGTCAATTATAAATAAAATACTTGGGGAAGAACGGGTCATAGTAAGTTCTGTCCCCGGCACCACTCGTGATGCAATAGACACCTATTTCCAATTTGGCGAACAACCTTTTGTGTTGATTGATACTGCGGGAATGCGCCGTAAAAGCAGGGTCAAAGATGCTGTTGAGTATTACAGCGTACTGCGCTCACTGAAAGCGGTGCAGCGTGCCGACCTGGCATTACTGCTGCTTGATGGTGTTGACGGCATTACAGAGCAAGATCAAAGGCTGGCCGGCTATGTAGATCAGGCCGGAAGAGGACTGGTGCTGGTGGTAAACAAGTGGGATCTGATTCAAGATCGCGAAGAGGCTCGCGAAGAATATCTTGAAAATATCAGGCGCCAATTTAATTTTGTTCCCTACGCCCAGGTTACCTTTGTTTCTGCCCTTACCGGCAGACGTCTTGATAAGCTTTTCCCGCTCATTTTGCAAACCTGGCAGGAACAGCATAAACGCATTGCCACACCGCTTTTAAACGAACTGCTTGAAGATGCTGTTGCTGTTAACCCTCCTGCAACTGTGAAGGGAAAGAGGATTAAATTATTCTATGTAACCCAACCAGAAGTTAAGCCTCCGGCATTTGTTTTCTTTGTCAATGAGCCGGAACTAATCCATTTTTCTTATAGACGCTATCTTGAAAACCGGATTCGCGAATCATTTGGTTTTAGCGGCACCCCAATCATCATTAAGTTTAAAAAACGACAGCGAAGGGGAGAATAGTTGATGATTTACCTGGTTTTAGCAGCAGCTTACCTGGTCGGATCAATTCCTTTCGGCTTTATAATCACCAAAATGTTAAGCAAAGAGGATATCAGGAAGCTTGGTAGTGGTAACATCGGAGCGACCAATGTTTTGCGCGTCCTCGGTTGGCGTGCAGCGGCGCCAGTATTCCTGCTTGATGTCCTTAAAGGTGTTGTTCCCGTGCTCCTGGCGAAGGCAGTAAGCGATATTGCATACTTTCATATCGCCGCCGGATTGCTGTCTATGATCGGGCACAGTTTCCCCTTGTTTCTCGGTTTTAAGGGCGGAAAAGCCGCAGCTACCGGTATTGGCGTCTTGATTGCGTTATCATTACCGGTTACCCTGGTTTTGATTGGCTGGGCAGGCCTGATTGTAGCGGTAACCCGTTATGTATCGCTCGGTTCGATTGTCGGTTCGCTAACCGTTCCGCTGCTCTTCTGGTATTTTGGTTACGATCCGGCCTATATTCTTTTTGGTTTAGCTATGGCTATACTCGTTACTGCTCGTCATCATGCCAACATAAAGCGCTTGTTAAATGGTACAGAGTCTAAGCTGGGCCGTAACGCCTGACCGTTATTATCGTTTCGCGGGGAAGGTTGATTAAAGTTGATTAGAAAAGAATTGCTAGAACTGTTATTTGAAGCTGCCAGCATACAACGCTGGAATGATCATATTCGCCCCGAACATTTTACCGAGCTTGATAAGCAAGCCCATAAAATGGTCTATGCCTATGTCTTGGCAAAAATTGAAGAGGCCGATCACGGCGCAGTAATCAATTGGCCTGCCCTGATCGAAGGCGGTCTGTTCGAATTTTTGCACCGTATTGTTCTGACTGATATTAAGCCACCCATCTATTACCGCCTGATGGCTGAAAAAGGCGAGCAGTTGAACAGTTGGGTAATGGAGAAAATAAGAGACAAGGTTACTGATTTGCGTGTAGACCTTCCGGCCAAGATGGAAGATTACTATTTTTCTGCTGACAATGCATCGCTTGAAAAAAGAATTCTCAGGGCGGCTCACTACCTGGCCACCAACTGGGAGTTTAAGATTATCTATCGCTTAAATGAAGGTCTCTACGGTCTGGAAGAAACCAGGGCTGCTATAGCAAACCAAATTGAAGAACATTACGACCTGGCAGGAGTGCAGAAGCTTGCCCTGGGCAAAAAAACCAGTAACTTTTTAGATCTTGTAGGTCAGTTGCGATTTCAACAGCGCTGGGCACAATCACCGCGGGTGCCAAAAACATCAGTAATGGGGCATATGCTGATCGTTGCGATGATCAGTTA
>CAYWDA010000153.1:0-4796 GCA_964456945.1 uncultured Syntrophomonadaceae bacterium | reverse complement strand
AGATTATCGCTACCGGCTGTGACGATTTTAAACAGGTTATCCTGCACAAATGGCCGGCTTTAAAAGATAAAGCCGAGCAAGCGCTTTTCAGTTCAGGTTCGCTGAGCGATAAGGGCTTGCTGCCACTAACACAAAAGCTGACATACGCTCTCAGAAATATAATTACTGATCGTGCCGGCCCGGTTAACTCTTCAACCAGCGCGGCCTGTTTCAATATTACCGTCTGCGGCGGAGGTATCTATATTCCCGGCCTGGCCAGTCACCTGCAAAATGAACTGGGCATGCGCCTTTCAGTTTACAATCCACTGCAATATCTGGGTGCAGAAATCGATAAGCAAGGTCGCCAACAACTCAACAAAGCTTCACTTTTTGCCACTGCACACGGCCTTGCGATACGGCATTAATCCTAAAACGGGGGTAGCATTTATGACACCACAATACCGCTTTTCAGCAAAAACCTTAAATGGCAAAGAAATAAACTCCGTAATTAGCGCGGCAAACAGAAGCGAAGCGCTTCAAACCTTAAGCAAGAATAATATGGTGCCTATGGTCCTAAAAGAAAAACCTGTCTACCGGGAAAAGCTCTCTGCCTCATTCAGGCGAATTTTAAATTTTATCGGTTATCGCTCCTACAGCAACCGTGACATGATGATTTTCTGTCGCCAGTTTGCAACTCTGCTAGAGGCAGGTATAGCTATTCTGCAAAGCCTGCGCATTCTTGCCAATCAATCTGAAATTGCCACACTGAAGAAACCTATTTCAGCCGTAGCCAGAAATGTAGAAGAAGGCAGTAGTCTGACCAGCGCCCTGCGCAGTTACCCAGAAAGTTTTCCACCAATCATGATCAACATGATCGAAGTTGGCGAAGCTGGCGGCATGCTCGATATGATCATGGAAAAGCTGGCTCTGCATTTTGAAAAGCAGCACGACTTGCAGGAAAAAATAAGATCGGCAACGCTCTATCCGATCGTTATCATCTCTGTGGCCATTATCGTAATAGCTATTATGATTGTATTTGTACTACCGCAATTTTCCCAGATTTTTAATTCCCTCGGCATGCCGCTTCCCTTTTTCACAAGATTACTGCTCTCAATGGGCACTTTTCTCAGGCACTACTGGTTCCTGTTTCCTCCTGCCGCTCTTTTGGTTACTGTATGGCTAACTTGGTATACGCACACCAAAAAAGGCAGACTGCATTATGATCAGATCCGCCTTCACTTTCCGCTGTTTGGAAATATCTATCGTCAGACGCTCGCTGCCCGTTTCGCAAGGATCATGGGAACACTTCTCTCCGGCGGTGTCACCCTGCATGCCGCCCTTGAACTGGTCGATAAGGTTATTGACAATGCTGTGATCACCCTGTCCATCAGAGAACTGGGCGCCGCCGTAAACCGGGGCGAATCTATTACAGAGCCGCTGCGCAAAATAGCTTACTTTCCGGCCCTCTTGTCTGAAATGGTCAGCGTCGGTGAAGAGACCGGCGCCCTTGAACAAACACTGCTCAGTACGGCAGTTTTCTACGAGCGCGAAGTGGCCTATTTCGTCGAGCGCCTCAGTTCAATTCTTGAACCTTTACTGCTGCTGATTGTCGGGCTCTTTATCGGCTTGCTGGTCTATTCTGTTCTATCCCCAATGTACCAGGTTTTCCAGATGATCTAAATACCAGCAGGTAAGCGCAAAGCGTCTTTACTCAGCGCTAACCTCACTATCTTCAACAACCTCAATCTCTATAGTTTCCGGTTCACCCGGCAGCTCTTCAGCTACATGCAGCATATAGTAAACCAGCACTTTGCCTGGGGGGGTGATCTGCTCAGGGAAAATTAGCTCCCCTTCAAAGATATATGTACCTGGCAGGGATGAATCGTATTCAGGAACAGACTGCTCTTTCCAGATAATTGTAATATCAGAAATCACAAAAAGATCTGATGCCAACTCAATCACTGCCGGAAGGGCAATCTCTTCTAAAGGGAGGCCTGGCAAAACAGTATCTTCAAATAATGACCCGCCATCCAGCACAAAATAGACTTCTGACGTTCCGTCAGCATCATGATAGGCTTTTTCCAGCTGCTTCTGCTCAACGTCAGCATCAGCATCTGCCTCAGTTTCTATCTCAACATTAAAAATCTGGCTTTCTGCAGCGGTTGCATTAATATCGATACCTTCAGCCGACAAAAGTTGATCCTTAATTTCAGCCGACCCTTTAATATTAGAGTCCTCAAAGAGCTGTTCACCGCTGGCTGGTACAACCACATTAATATAACGTTTAACAATACCGCCCGAGGTAGTGGCAGTTTGAGCAACAGTAAAATATGCTTCTTCCCTGTCCTCATACACTGCGGCTGCTGCCGAAATATCTTGCCGCAGGCTTCCCGATTCACCACGGTTCGCCTTTACGCTGACTGCAAATATCTGGTTATGAGTATTGGGCGGTCCATCAGGCAGATCTATTTTCTGCGTAAAGGTCGACGCCACCTCCAACCCTGCTGGCGAAGAAGGGTCGGCGCTCCAATCACTCAAGTTACGCACCTCAATTTCTCCGCCACCCATAACAATTAAATCATGCCGCTCAAGAATACCCTCGCCCCAAACAAGGGTTTTATGTTCGCCTCCTAAAGCAGCGCTCCCGGCAAGCATTTTCATGAAGATCTGACCGTCCAGTTCATAACTCTTTCTGTACAGAACAGACCCCGGCACAGCAAGGGCAGAACTACCCAAGGCCAGGGTGAACACAAATACCATAATCAGAACCATTGCTTTTCTGAATAACACGAATAGCACTTCCTCCCTGATGAAAGTGTCAATACTTTTTCTCTATCTCTATCTATATTTATCTATGTCCCCAAATCCTACTAACCTGTATTATATTTGAAGATTTGGATTTTGTCAAAATATTTTAGTCAACTTTGCACAGCTTAAACAGCAGCCTTAGGTTATGCCGTAAAATTCACTGAAAAGTTGTACTGCAGCAAACCAGTGGCTGAAGCATTTGCATAGGCCTGGGCCGGCTTATTTTTGTTATGAAAGTCATAGCTATTGATGTCTGAATCGCTATCAGTCGCCATAACCGGTCTCAATTCAGTGTTGCCAAAAGCATCTGAATTTCTCATCGCTTCGGTCTTTTCCATATTCTCCTGCTGCAGCTCACGTCGAGCCTGGGCTTCTTTCCTAGAAGCTTCGGCAGCAACGGCACGATCAGTTCCGGAAGGGTTTGCTGGTGCCAGGGCCATGCGCCGCAACTGGGCTGCCAGGCGGATCTCTTCTGACGGTGAATTTGCAGGCGGAACCTGGAAATTTACACTGCCGCCAACTGCGTAACGTTTACCATCAGGGCCATCTTCATAACTGTATCGCGGACCTGACACTCCAATGCTTCCGGAAGCAGCCACGTGGGCTTGCTCATGAGCGCGAACTTCACGATCCCTGGCCCGTAATTGTTGCACCTCTCGCTGCTCTTCTGTATTCAGCTCATCGTCGGCATCAGCCTGCTTAAGTGCATCATTGCTCGCTTTTTTTCTGGCATCCATATCATTTTCATCACTGCGCTGCAGTTGATCCGCCCGCTGCAACTGTCGGGCCTCCTCTGATATAACAGCACTTTCACTGCCACCAAGCTTTTGCTGGGCCTTGTCCAGCAAAGCACTGGAACTGGCAGGTGTTTTACCCCGGGCCTCAGAAGTTGCGCTGTAGATGCTGCTCAGATGCGCAGCACTGTAAGTATCCCTGGTTTGGTTTACATGCATACCATGAAGCCCTCCTTTACAGCCAGATCGCTTGCAGTTCTAAAAATAAATATAGTCTGCTTCCTTTCAAAGATGATATCTGTGGAGAAATGCTTATTTGTAACCAAATGAATTAAACTTGAAGTTTGCTAAACCTTAAAATTCACAATATAGCTGGCCTGGTTCACATTGGCGGCAGCCGCGTATGCCTGAATAAGAGTTGAACTATTGACCGAGTTGATATTTGCGCTGCCAGTGGTCAGGTTTTGTCTGTTTTCATTACCTTTCTCTACCACGCGGGAAGATTCTCTCTCGCTACTGACAGGGTCGGTTGGCTCATTTCTGGCAGGCTGCTGCGCTTCAAACGATGGGTTGTCATGCTGATACGAGATCTGTTCGAAACCAGCCGCTGGATTTAGTGCTCTAGTATTTGCGCTCACATTGCGCTGTTCAGCTTCAGGTCGCTCAGTGCGATCGGGTTGAGTATTCAGATCCGAGCGCAAAACAGTATCTTCCAAGCCTGGCCTGTAAATGGCGCCCTGCTGATCGAGAATGTTGCCGTTAACATTCAAAGCCTGCTCAACCTGGCGCATCCGCTTGGTCTCTGCAGAGATAAAAAGGCTATCGCGTTTATTTAGCTGAACGACATTATTCTGGGGAGCTTCAGGCACCTGCTCACGCCTGGAAACATTTTGCGTTTCATAAAGTTCACGCATATATGCCTGGTTAGGTTTTGCGATATTATTATTTACATTCATCAACCCAACCCCCCTCGCAGGCGCTAAAACTGTTACACTGTGTATCAACTTATCCTATCAGGTCTATCTTTCTCCAACTACGGCCTTCAGGCGCGCAATGTCGATTCTCTGTTTCCCCTGCTCACCTGCAATCAGTTCTATATCGCGCAAGATCAAATCATACTTGCTTTCAATGGTTTTATTTATTTCAGCCAGGGCTGCCTCTGTCTCTGTTTTAAACTCTGTCAACATTGCTGTCTGTTCGAAAACAGCATCTAACCGTCTCCCCATGCCATCAATCTTATTCTCCAAGCGGTTTAACTTGTTATCCATACCTTCA
>CAYWDA010000152.1:0-13315 GCA_964456945.1 uncultured Syntrophomonadaceae bacterium | reverse complement strand
ATTACGATGAATAACGTTGATATGCGCCTGGTAATCGGCTCATTGGCAGCTGCGGTATATTACTTTGCGGCATCTTTTTATCTTCACTTCAAACACAGCCGCAGCCCTGTAGATGAGTTCGTTCTTCCTGAGGAGTCTGCAGTTTAGTAAGGTTTTCTTCGCAGTTTAAGTGCCCGGCTTCCAAACCGATTGACTGCAGAAAATCGAGGCATCTATTAATCGCTGCTGTGCCCTTCGGTACGATCTTACTAATAGATGTGTGAAGGGTCAGCGCTATATCCGCATCCCATCCTAATCTGAGTTATCTCACCAAAATATTCTGCCACAATCATTGTGTTTGCCCCCAGATTACATTAACAGGTAGCCTCAACAATTATTTTGTTGATTTTGCCGAAAGTGAGGTACTTTATGCTTGACGGGAAGGTCTTTAATATTTAAAATAACATATGAACAATAACTCATATGTTCATATGTATTTAAGGAGCGGTGAAAAATGGCAGATAGAAAAGATGAAACCCTGCGCTGTGATTGCACGGTCATTCACGAAGAGGTTGTTGAACGGGTTCGTGCTAAAATGCATCCTGAAGAGATGCTTTACGATCTGGCCGAGCTTTTCAAAGTGTTTGGCGATTCAACCAGAATTAAGATAATCTGGGCTCTCTTTGAAGAAGAGATGTGTGTTTGCGATATCGCCTACCTCTTGAATATGACTCAGTCGGCTATATCGCACCAGCTGCGCGTTCTGAAACAAGCCCGTCTGGTTAAGCCGCGCCGCGATGGCAAAATAATGTTCTACTCACTTGACGATCAGCACATCGGCGAAATATTTAACCAGGGTCTAAATCATATTAACGAATGAGGCTATCAATTGGAGGTTGAACTATAAATGGTGGAAGCAAGCAATAATACCTGCGCTTATGATAGCGGTCGTGATTGCGCTGAACCGTTTAACAAGAACTATAAAAAGCTTGGCAAACCAGCACGCATGGCTTTAGCTGCAGCGGGCGTGTTGTTCTTTTTGGCTGCAATAATATTTTCACCGGGCGGTTACCCGCAGTTTATGCTTTACGGCGCTGCTTATCTTATTTTTGGGGGCGGGGTTCTGCTCAGGGCTGCCCGTAACATTGCCAGGGGTAAGGTCTTTGATGAAAACTTTCTGATGGCTATCGCTACCTTAGGGGCATTTGCCATTGGTGAGTACCCTGAAGGGGTAGCTGTAATGGTTTTCTACCAGTTAGGCGAAGCGCTGCAGGATGGTGCGGTTGATCGGTCACGCAGATCAATAAAAGCGCTAATGGATATCAGGCCGGATTATGCAAACCTGAAAGACGGTGAGCAGACCATAAAAGTATCACCGGAGCAGGTGCAAACAGGCGCAGTGATTCTGGTGCGCCCCGGTGAAAGGGTGCCCCTTGACGGTATGGTCATTGAAGGTGATTCTACCCTTGATCTTTCAGCTCTGACCGGTGAATCGCTACCCGGTGAAGTTACTGCGGGCAGTGAAGTACTTTCCGGTTCAGTCAATATAACCGGGCTGCTCATTATTGAAGTGACCAGGGCTTATAAAGATTCAACGGTTAGCCGTATCCTGGCTTTAGTCGAAAATGCATCTGCCCGCAAAGCACGAACCGAGCAATTTATCACCCGCTTTGCCGCCTATTACACCCCGGCAGTTGTAGCAGCGGCGCTGCTGATTGCCCTAATTCCACCGCTCTTTGTGGCGGGGCAGGGTTTTTCGACCTGGGCATACCGGGCGTTGGTTTTTCTGGTTATCTCCTGCCCCTGCGCCCTGGTTATCTCTATACCCCTCGGTTTCTTCGGCGGTATCGGCGGAGCTTCCAAAAGGGGCATTCTGGTAAAAGGCGGAAACTACCTTGAAGCGCTAAGCCAGGTTGATACGGTAATTTTTGATAAAACCGGAACCCTGACCCATGGCTTTTTTACCGTAAGCAAAATTAACCCCTTAAACGGTAACAGCGAAGATGATCTGCTGCGTTTCGGGGCCGCTGCTGCCTACTACTCACATCATCCTCTGGCTGCTTCAATTCTGAAGGCCTGGTCAGGTAAGATTGACGAGCATATGCTTCATGGCTACCTGGAAACGCCAGGGTACGGAATCCGTGTTCAATATGGCGATCAGGTTATCCTGATGGGTAACGGTAAATTAATGAAACAGCACGGGGTGCCATTCGTGGAAGACAACGGTGAAATGACTCACGTACATATTGCCGTAGCAGGTCTGCATGCTGGCAGTATCGCTGTTTCAGATGAACCTAAAGAAGATGCAGAATTGGCCATAAAGCGCCTCAGGGCACTGGGTGTGAATAATTTAGTATTACTGACCGGTGATAAAAAGCCAGTTGCTGAAGCACTGGGCAGTAGGCTCGGTTTCGATCAGATTTATGCTGAACTATTACCCGATCAAAAATTAAAAATGATCGAAAAACTGGAAAGAGAAAACCGAACAGGCAAAAAGCATGTTTTCGTCGGGGATGGTATTAACGATGCCCCTTCGCTGGCCAGGGCGCAGATCGGTGTGGCCATGGGTGGGGTTGCTTCCGATGCGGCGATCGAGGCGGCTGATATTGTCTTAATGACCGGCCAACCGACTAAGCTTGCCGAAGCAATCGGCGTTGCCCGTAAAACAAGAGCTATTGTTATTCAAAATATTGTTCTGGCCCTGGGTGTCAAGGGAATAATTATGGCTTTTGGCCTGTTCGGCCTGGCCTCAATGTGGGAAGCGGTTTTTGCCGATGTTGGGGTAGCACTTTTAGCCGTGCTTAATGCGATGCGGGCAATGAAATAAACAGCCTAAACTGCCTGGTCGATATTGTCTGCTCCGGCAAACTGGCTGTTGTAAAGCTCGGCGTAGAAGCCGTCACTGGCCAGCAGCTCTTCATGGCTGCCTTTTTCGATAATGCTGCCTTCATTCATCACTAAAATCAGGTCGGCTCCTCTGATTGTAGAGAGCCTGTGAGCAATAACAAAATTTGTCCTGCCCTTCATCAGTTCGCCCATTGCCTTCTGTATCAGCAGCTCAGTCCGCGAGTCGACGTTGCTGGTAGCTTCGTCAAGAATTAAGATAGCCGGGTCGGCGAGAATAGCCCGGGCGATGGTTAAAAGCTGTTTTTGCCCCTGTGAGATGTTTGAAGCCTCTTCGTTGAGCACCGTGTTGTAACCGTCCGGCAACGTTCTGATAAAATGATCGGCATCGGCGGCCTTCGCTGCGCGAACGACCTCCTCTTCCGTTGCATCCGGACAACAATAGGCAATATTGTCCCTGATCGTGCCGTTAAAGAGCCAGGTATCCTGCAGCACCATGCCGAAAATACTGCGCAAGTCACCGCGTTTTAAGTCCATAATGTTTACACCATCAACAGTAATCACCCCGCCGCTGATCTCATAAAAACGCATTAACAGGTTGACCAGGGTAGTTTTACCGGCACCCGTAGGGCCGACAATAGCCACCGTTTGGCCTACGGTTACTTCAATATTCATATTTTCAATCAGTGTATTATCTTCCGAGTAACCGAAACGCACATTATTAAACCTGACTTCACCCCGGGGCAGTTTAATTGTCGCCGTGGCATTGTCTGGAATCTCTTCGGGTTCATCAAGCAGTTCAAAGACGCGCTCGGCCGAAGCGACGGTTGATTGAAGAATATTGGCAATGCTGGCGGTTTGGGCAATAGGGTGGGTAAACTGCTTCGAGTACTGGATAAAAGCCTGCACATCACCAATTTGCATAGAGCCCCTGGCTACCAGAATGCCGCCAAAAACGCAGACTAACACGTAGCCAATATTATTGATAAAAATCATCATGGGCATGATAATGCCTGAAATAAACTGGGCTTTCCAACCCGCATCGTAGAGCTCTTCGTTAATAGCGCTAAACTTTTCCATTGAGGTGGCTTCGCGGCCGAAAGCTTTCACCAGCACATGACCGGTATACATCTCTTCTACATGGCCGTTAAGCTCACCCAGTGTTTTTTGCTGCCCCGCAAAGTACTTTTGTGATCGGGCAGCCACCGCTTTTGTGACCATGAAGGAAACTGGCAGAATGAGCAGGCTGATCAGGGTCATCATAGGGCTGATGATCAGCATCATCACTAGAATGCCAACCAGGGTTACAGACGCGGTTATCAACTGGGTAATACTTTGCTGCAGGGTAGTGCTGATGTTGTCTAAATCATTGGTAACCCTGCTCAGGGTATCGCCATGGGTGTGGGTGTCAAAATATTTTAAAGGTAAACGGGAAAGCTTTTGGTTAATATCTTCGCGCAGTGCATAGACGGTATTCTGGGCTACAGAAGCCATGATAAACTGCTGGATAAAACCGAACAAAGCACTGGCCAGGTAAAGACCGCTCAGCGTTAATAGAATCTGGGCGATAAATTCGTAATTGACCCCGCTGTCCGTCAAAAAGCTGTCAAACAAACTTGTTGTAGCCAGACCCATGATTTTCGGGCTGACAATACTGAAAACAGTGCTGAGCACCGCTGCAACCAATACGGTAAAAAGCTTGTAGTAATAAGGTTTGAGGTAACCGGCCAGTCTTTTTAGCGTTCCTTTAAAATCTTTTACTTTTTCCGGCGGCATGGCCATAGAAAGCATAGGTCCCCTGCCGAAAGGCCCTCCACCAGGTTTCTCTTCACGATGTTCTTTACTCACGCGATCTCCTCCTCTGAAAATTGTGAGAAAACGATTTCGCGATAAATAGAGCAGCTTTCTAAAAGCTCTTTATGCGTGCCCATGCCTGCTATGCAACCGTCATGCATCACTATTATCCGGTTGGCTCCCATTACTGTGCTCACTCGCTGGGCGATTATAAATACCGTTGATTCCCCTGTTTCCTTTTTCAGGGCTGCCCGTACTTTGGCGTCAGTTCTAAAATCAAGAGCTGAAAAGCTGTCGTCGAATATATATATTTCCGGCTTTCTGACCAGCGCCCGGGCAATAGCCAGGCGCTGTTTCTGACCGCCTGAAAGATTAGCCCCTCCCTGGTCAACTAGTGCCTCAAAGCCATCCTGCATCTCGGTGATAAACTCTGTAGCCTGGGCAATGTCTGCTACCTGTTTAACCTCTTCATCGGTTGCTTCCTGTTTGCCAAAACGGATATTATCGGCCACAGTACCGGCGAAGAGAAGAGAAAGCTGGGGAACATAACCAATTTTTGACCGCAGCTGCTTCTGGGCCATCTCCCGGATATCTAAACCATCTACTAAGATAGAGCCGCTATCAAGGTCATAAAAGCGCAGCATCAGGTTGAAAAGTGTTGTTTTGCCCGACCCGGTGCTGCCGATAATGGCCGTGACCTCTCCCGGCCCGGCGCTGAAAGAAATCTTGCTGACGGCAGGTTTTTCCGCACCGGGGTAACTGAACGTGACATTTAAAAATTCTACACAGCCTCTTAAACCTCTATCGGTCTTTAGCTGGGGTGGATCTGTAATACCCGGAACGGCGTCCAGAACCTGGTTTATTCTTACTGCAGAAGCAGAAGCACGGGGCAGCATAACAAACATCATCGAAACCATAATCAGCGAAAACATGATCAGCATAACATACTGCAGAAAGGCCATCAAATCGCCAACCTGCAGGTTTCCTGTGTCGATGCGGGCGCTGCCGAACCAGATAATCGCCACAGTGGTAAAATTCAAAGACAAAATCAGAGCAGGCATAATCGATGCCATTATTTTATTCACTTTTATCGCTGTGTCGGTAAGATCTCGGTTAGCTTCGTTAAAGCGCCTCTTTTCCTGGTCAATACGGTTAAAAGCACGAATAACCCTGATTCCGGTCAGGTTTTCCCTTAATACAAGGTTCAGTTTATCAAGCTTAACCTGCATAGCTTTAAAGAGTGGTGTAGCTTTCATTGCGATAAAGGCAATGACCACAGCAATTATTGGAATGGTTACCACGATTACCCTGGAAAGTTGTACATCTCTCGAAAGCGCCATGATTATGCCGCCGATGAACATTAAAGGTGCACTGAGCATCATGCGCAAGATCATAATCAGCACCATTTGCACCTGTGTTATATCATTGGTTGTCCTCGTAATTAGCGAAGCGGTACCGATTTTATCGAATTCGTGCAGCGAAAAGGCCTGCACATGGGTAAATACACGGTCGCGCAGATCTTTTCCGAAACTCATTGCCGCCCGTGAGGATAAAAGGTTTACAAAGATAGTGCAGATAACACCGCCTACCGCCACTAAAAGCATTATTCCACCCACCCGGATAATAAACTCGATATCGCCGGTGACAATTCCAATGTCAACAATATCCGCCATCAGGGTGGGCAGGAAAAGTTCTGCCAGAGATTGAAAAAAGACGAAAACCAAAACTCCGACGATAGAAAGGGCATAAGGTTTCAGGAAGCGGGACAGCTTAAACATAAGCTACTATCTCCATTCAACAGATATTCAACAGCGCTCTTCACACTTTCTCATTATACGCCCGCCTGTTCATAGACTCAACAACAAACGTTAGCATTCTCATCTCCAAATTAAGGCTTTATTAGTAACATAAAGCATATCATGAAATTAGTCGGCTAAATCTTGCCTTTCACAATTTCACTTAATTTAACAACATTTCTTCTGTAATCGTTTGCTAATATTTTAAGGAGTAAATTGATAGATCTGCCTGATTCCCGTTCTTTTGTGCGCGTCAGGGTAGATTTATAAGCAAGACAAGAGTAAAATACTTAAACAAACCCTTGGCTGCTTATTTGTTGAGGAGGGCACTGTTCTATTTGCAAAAAGGTGTCTGGCAAACAGTCACCTTGTAGATGCTATCTGTCGACTCAAAGCAGAAAGGTGAAAAATGTGCAGTTAAGGAGATATAATGATTTCGAAATTTAGTGTTAACAAACCATACACAGTATTTGTTGCGATCATATTAATTATCGTCCTCGGGGTAGTATCACTTGGTGGGATGACTATCGATCTTTTTCCGACTATAGAGTTACCAATAGTTATTGCGGTAACCACTTATCCCGGCGCCAGTCCTGAACTGGTTGAGCTTGAAGTAACCAGACCACTTGAGTCGGCCCTGGGAGCAACCAGCGGCGTTACCGGAATCAGTTCAATATCAAACGAGAACTTAAGTATAGTGATCATTGAATTTGCCCAGGGTGTCAACATGGATAGTGCAATGATTGACCTGTCCGGCAGTATTGATATGGCCTATGCTCAACTTGACAGCGCTATCGGCAGACCTGTGCTGATGAGAATAAACCCTGATATGATGCCGGTCATGATTGCGACTATTGATATGGAAGGTAAAGATTTAGGGGAGATATCCGATTTTACTGAAGAAGTTCTGCTTCCCGCTTTTGAGCGGGTAAATGGAGTCGCTTCTGTTACTGCATCAGGTTTATTGGAAGAGGAACTGCATATTACACTGAATCAGACTAAAATTGATCAGTTAAACATCCTCGTTAAAGATGATATTGAGCTTGTCTTAGATGAAGCAGAGGCCACTTTAAGAAGTGCGCGTTGGGAACTGGCATCGGCGCAGACCAGTTTAAACCAGGAGCAATCCAAACAGCAGGCTCAACTATCTGAGGCAAGCGCTGAAATTGACAGCGCTGTAGCCCAGCTTAATGCCCTGATGGCCGAAGAGACCCTTTTGAAAACCCAGCAGGCTGCTTTTGAACAAGAAAAAGAGATGCTAGACCCACTGATATCGTTAAACACCTTTTTTGAACAAGCTTTTACAGTAGATATTACTTCCCTCAACCCTGAAGAGCTGCAGAGTGTTTTAGAAAACCTTCCTATTGAGATGCCGGCACAATTAGCGGCTCTTTCCCCCGAAGAAATAATTGAAACCAGAAAGATGGCCTTGCAAGCTGCCGCCCGCACTGCAGCAGTTGATTCCGAATTACAAAATATTGCGGTCAGGTTGATGACCATCGAAAACATGCTGCCCCAGATTGAAAGCGGTCTTTCAGAAGCTGTCGCTGGCTATGAGCAGATAGAGTCAGGTAAAATGACCCTTTCAATCGAATTGGCAAAAGCGCAGATGCAGCTTGAAAGCGGTCGTTCTGAAATTGATAAAGGTTTAGCTGAATTGGAAGATAACCGCGAAGACGCCATTGACAATGCCAGTTTAAGTAGCATGTTAACCCCGTCAATGATCAGCAATCTATTAATAGCACAAAATTTTGCTATGCCCGCTGGTTATATCGGTGATGAAGGCCATGTTGTAAAAGTTAGCGGCCAATTTGATTCGATCAGCGCCCTCGAGAACGCAGTCCTCTTTTCTCTGGATAGTGTTGGCGATATTCTTGTGTCTGATGT
The DNA here is from genome assembly GCA_964456945.1 of uncultured Syntrophomonadaceae bacterium. Classification (GTDB taxonomy): domain Bacteria; phylum Bacillota; class Dethiobacteria; order DTU022; family DTU022; genus CAYWDA01. Next base: position 5,015 of record CAYWDA010000152.1, on the reverse strand, counting down.
TGCCGATGTCGAAGTGAATAATAACGCCAGCAAAACATATGCTAAGGTTAACGGCAACGATGCTGTTGTGCTCTCCTTCCAAAAGCAAAGCACCGCTTCCACTACCGTTGTGGCTGAAAGTATCTATGCCACAATTACCGACCTTACCGATCAGCACAGCGGATTGCGTGTTTTACCCCTGATGGATCAGGGTGAAAACATTACTGAAATTATTGACAGTGTCTGGCAAAACCTTCTAATCGGTGGCGTTATGGCCATATTGATCCTGCTTTTCTTTCTGAAAGATTACCGGCCGACGCTAATCATTGCCTTAAGTATTCCGATCAGTCTTATGTTTGCAATTACACTGATGTATTTCAGCAATGTAACGCTGAACATTATTTCTCTCTCGGGTTTGGCGCTCGGTGTCGGTATGCTTGTCGATAACAGTGTGGTTGTAATTGAAAACATCTACCGTATGCGTAATGACGGTGAAAACGTATACAAAGCAGCTGTCCTGGGTGCCCAGCAGGTTGGGGGCGCGCTATTTGCCTCTACCCTGACAACAGTTTGTGTTTTTCTGCCGATTGTATTCACCCAGGGTTTAACCCGCCAGCTTTTTACCGACATGGGTTTAACCATTGCCTACAGCCTCATCGCCAGCCTAATTATTGCCCTTACCCTGGTACCCACGATGGCTTCGACCCTGCTGAAAAAAAATAAAATCAAGAAACCGGGCTGGTTTGAGCGTTTTGCCAAGGCATACGGTAAACTGCTCTATTACTCATTAAAATATAAGCCGGTCGTGCTAATTCTGGCGATTTTACTGCTTGGTTTAAGCATTTATGGAACTACAGTAATTGGCATTAGCTTTATGCCGGAGATGGAAACGACACAAATGAGTGCCAGCCTGACAATGCCGCCGGAGAGCGATCTTGAAGACACATATGCAACCGGCGACAGCGTAATGGCGCAAATTCTGGAAATTGACGAAGTTTCCAGTGTTGGGGCAATGACCGGTAATTCTTCTGGCATGATGGGCTTCTCGCAGGGCGATCTATCCTTCTATATTCGTCTGCAGGAAGATCGATCCATCAGTAATGCAGAAGTGGCCAATCTGATTCTTGAAAAAACAGAGGATGTTGAAGGAGATATTTCTGTGTCAACATCCGATATGGATATGTCTGTTCTTGGAGGCAGCGGTATTGAAATAATTATTAAGAGCGCTTCACTTGATGATCTTTATACAACTGCCGGTGCAGTAGAAAATATTTTGTTATCAATTGAAGGGGTGGCAGAAGTTACAGCCGGAGATGAGGACGGAGGGCTCGAAACACGAATTGAAGTTGATAAAGATGCTGCCATGCGTGAAGGCTTAACTGTGGTCCAGGTTTTCCAGGAGATCTCCGGCGCTCTTGCTCTTCAGACAAAATCGACAACGCTCAGGGCCGATCAGGGTGATTATCCCGTTGTTGTGGTCAGCCCGGAAACAAATGATTTAACCCGGGATAACATCGGTGACTATACCTTTGCCTTAACCGAGCAGGATGGCACAGAAAAAGAAGTGCTGCTCAGCGATATTGCCCTGGTTAGCGAAGCATACAGCCCTTCATCAATTCGCAGGCAGAACCAATCTCGCTATCTGGCTGTTACGGCATCCCTGGAAGAAGGCTATAATATTGGTCTGGTTAGCCGTGATATTGAAAGCCGCCTGGCAGATTACACACCGCCACCTGGTGTAACGGTAGAAATTGCCGGTGAAACAGAGATGATCCAGAGTGCCACTAGCGATATGATTTTAATGATCGTTATGGCGGTTATCTTTATCTATCTGATTATGGTGGCCCAATTTCAAAGTCTGCGTTCGCCCTTTATCATTCTCTTTACCCTGCCCTTAGCTTTCACCGGGGGGCTGCTGTTGCTCTGGATAACCGGAATTGAACTGTCTTTGCCCGCATTGCTCGGTTTTCTGGTGCTGTCAGGTGTTGTTGTAAATAACGGTATTGTCTTTATAGACTATGTTAACAAACTAAGAGATAGCGGCCGGGAAAAACGCCGGGCTCTGGTTGAAGCCGGCATGGTCAGACTACGCCCGATTCTAATGACAACCATAACCACAGTTCTGGCCATGACTCCCATTGCCTTAGGTTTGGGCAGCGGCTCTGAATCTACCCAGCCCATGGCGGTGGTTGCAATCGGGGGCCTGACCTACGCAACCCTGCTAACCCTGCTCGTTGTGCCGATCATGTATGATTTATTGAATCGCAAAACGGTGCAATAAGCGGCGTTTCATGATCCTGCTCAGGCAAATGATACTTCATGGAAATAATTCGCCTCCATCAGCTTATTGGTGAACCTAAGAAAATTGATCAAATAAGGGGTTGAGTACCCGTTGTCCGGTTACCCAACCCCCTGCTTGATAAACTTAGTCGGTTTGGCTAATCTGCACAGCAGGAACCAGAGTCTGCTCCTGGTTTATAGCCTTCAACCTTTGATAAGATTTCTGGAACCATTTCTACGATCTTTTCCAGAGAGCCCCTGTTGGTGAGGGGAATTACGCTAAGTTCATCATTTTTTACTACCAGGATGGCATTGGGGGCAATTTTGCAACCCACACCGCCACCACCGCCGCTGCCGTCGTTACCTTTGTTGTCTTTGCCGGAACCTTCACCGCCGCCAACACCAAACGAAACAGTAATAATCGGAACCATGGTAATGCTGCCCACCTGGAAAGGTTCCCCGATAACGGTTTCAGTGCGGATAAACTTTTCCAGCTTCTCAAAAAGGGTGTTGAAAACTTCACTTCCACTGGCCATTCTAACGTCCTCCTTTTTTCCTGTCTAATCTTTAATACAATATTTATCAAGAAAAGTTGCATTTAAAGCGCCAGATTTATAGTACAAAGCGGAACATCTCAGACTGCAGCAGATACTTCCCTCTTGCCCGCTCTTCTGGAAAACTGACCTAATTTGTAAACAAATAAAAACCAGCCAACCTTAACCATAATCAGGCCCAGCCGCAATCGGCCGGCTAACAGAAAGTGCAGCTCATAGTATTCATCTTCCCAGACCGGTTCGATAAAGATCCATGGTTTATGGCCACAGTACTGCATACTATTGCTTACTGCAGCAAGCCAGCCGGTCAGGTGCGGCTCGTCAAAACCGACTTTACCGGTTATCTCTGCCTGGTCGGGCTTAAGGATTTGCAGCAGATCGCCAATCAGTGCCAGGCCCCTGGTTCTCAGGTTTTTATCCAAAGCAGTTAAGATCGAAGGCAAAGATTTCTTGTTGGTTTTACTTTTTTCCTTTTCTTTTTCTTTTTTTTGTTTCAGTTTATTTGCTTTTATAACCAGCGGCATCCCGAAAATAAGAACCCTGGGCCGACGGTTTTCGGTAACTTTTTCATCCCAATCGCCTTTGAAAATAAAAGCCGGGGAACAACGCAGGTTGTAGTTGACCCTAAGCCCTGTCTCGTATCCGCCTTCAACCCGGTAGCTGAGGGGAACTATGAGTATGAATGCTACAAGAGCTACTGCCAGGGCAAGCAGTGAACCTAGAATGTAAAGCAGAATGATTAAAATATTCAAGACTGCCTGATCTCCTTTAAGCCGGCCCCGGAATAATGCGGGAAAGAACCGGACTTCTTTTTCTTAAATGGTTTCCGGCCGCCCTGCCAAGAAACGAAACGGATTTCTTTACAGAGTGGGCTACAGCTCGGTTGACCGGGTTGTAGCTAATGAAACTAAATGTATGCTGTAAGACATGCTGTTGAAAATGCCTTGTTTTAGCAAGCGGTGCGCTCTTTTTGCCGGCACTGACCGTAGCCAGGCAGGTCTTGACTGTAGCAGCACGCATGACAGCTAGTTCGCTAGGCAGTTCAACAACTGGCTGATGCTGTAAATCCCAGTCCATTAGTTTAAGCTGGTTCAGTTCCCGGCGGCAGGTCTGGCAATCAGAAAGGTGTTCTTCGAGAATCATTGCCTCCAGCGCGCCCAGATCGCGGTCTATATATTGCTGCAGCAGATCATTGAAGTTATCGTGCACCAGGTCTACACCTCCAGTAATTCGTAGCTCTTCATTTTTTGCCACAGTATCTTTCTGGCCCGGTAAACGCTGTTCTTAACCGTGCCCAGAGGCTGCTCCAGAGCAGAGGCAATCTCTTCATAGCTCATTTCTTCGTGATAACGCAGGGTCAGGGCTGCTCTGTATGTATCAGGCAGCTCGCCGATCAGCCTGTTAATAAAGTTGCGTGTATCGCCGTAGATAACCTCTTCTTCAATATCAGTATCTGCTGCCAGAAATGATTCCGGCTGCCGGTTGTTGTCGTCTCTGCCTTCAGCAGACCAGTTACCGTCCAATGATGTTTCTACAGGTCGGGTTTTTTTGCCGTGATTGATCATCGTATTAATGGCGATTCTTTTCATCCATGGCAGCAGTGGCCGGGTTTCATCAAAAGTTTTTATACCACGAAAGATCTTGATGTATACTTCCTGCATCATGTCTAAAGCTTCTTCCTTATTGCGGGTATAGTTATAACAGAGCTGGTAAAGATAGGCTTCGTACTGGCTGAGCAGCTGGTTGTAGGCATCTTCATCATTTTTTTTGCAGCGACTAATCAACTTTACTGCAGCCTCGTTAACCAGCATGTCCGCCTCCACCTGTAATAAATTATTCCCCAAAGGTTATATACACCAAGGGGTGCAATAAAGTTGCATAACAGGGTGCTTTTATTAAATTTCGGCCTGACAAACAGATATCCTTCCTAAGAAAATTTAGAGGCAAGAGAGCGCGAAGCCTTTTAACAATCACAATTTCCCATAATTGATCATAAATCTAGCCGCTTTTTCCTGTTACTATTAACCTATAAAAATGTCAAACTTAATCTTATTGGTGCATTTCTCACTGAATAGTTATAATGAGCATAAAGAATGCGGCTGATTAAGCATTCCTGTAATGACGTAGATGAGGTTTGAGAAATAAAAAGCCTCCTGATAAAATTGTTTCACCACAAAAAACCCTATCAGGAGGCGTGAAACA
>CAYWDA010000151.1:0-8288 GCA_964456945.1 uncultured Syntrophomonadaceae bacterium | reverse complement strand
ATCAATTATTTCCTCGGTAAAGAGTCGGCGGCCAAGCAGATTCCCCTCAAGCAGTTTAGCGAGCAGGCCATGGCGCTGCTCAGACAGCACACGTGGCCGGGAAATATTAGGGAGCTGTCTAACACTGTGGCGCAGGCGCTGCTGCTCAGCAAGGGGCCGCAGATTGAATGTGATGATCTGCCGGAGAGAATTCTAAAAGAGACATCCGTTGCAGCAGCTACGCACAAGGCTAACGGGGAGACAGAACCGCCCGCTGAAATGTACTTTTCCGGCTTTTCCGGTCAAGCCTCGGGTTTAAGCGAACTGCTCGAAACTTTTGAACTAAAGCTCTATGAAACAATCAACTTCAGGGAAGGTTTTGATTTTGAGCGCTTTAGCCGGGAAATCAGCATCTGGCGTGATGAGCTCGTGGCCAGGATCATTGAAAATGCCCTGGAAGATACCTATGGTAACCAGGTTAAAGCGGCCAAACTGCTCGGCATTACCCCCCGGGCCCTGCGTTACCACCTGCAGAAGGCCCGTCGAAACCAGGGTAATGAATAAAGCTCGGTTCCGCCCTTGCTGCTTGTTTCACCACACTAGTCAGTAGAAGACAACCCCTGGTTAAAATTATTCATAGCGGCATCCAGGCCGTCACTTATATAGAGCAGAACTGCCTCGGCTGCTTTGTCGAGAGCAGCATTAAGTGAAGCCAGGTCAGGCGGGTCAGGCGGCTGCAAAACATAATCTGCCCCTTCGAGGTCGGAAGAAGGTTTGCCTATACCAATTTTAAGCCGTGGGAAATCCTTGGTGCCAAGCGACTCAATGATTGACTGAATTCCGCGATGCCCGGCGCTGCCGCCCTTTTTACGCAGGCGAATCATCCCCGGTGGCAGATCCAGATCGTCATAGATGATCAGCAGGTTGCTCAGATCTAAATGATAATTGCGCACCAGTTCAAGCACAGCACGTCCGCTGCGGTTCATATAGGTTAAAGGTTGTGCCAGAATAAGCTGACAGCTCCTATATTCAGCGGAGGCGCACAGTGACCAGTGCTTCTGAAATGGGCGCCCTGTTTGCAGGCGGCGCGAAAGCAGCTCTACCGCCTGAAAACCCAGGTTGTGCCTGCTTCCACTGTATTCTTTTCCAGGGTTACCCAGTCCAACAACCAGGTACATAAAACCACTCCAATGTCAGCGCTGTTTCAAGAAGATCGATGCCCCTCCGGAAAGGGGCATTTCTGCTAACTGGTGATCTTAAATATTTTGCCGCTCTTACGGCATAGTTTGATCGATACTATCCTTCAGTTTCTTCCGTAGCACCTTCAGCAGCCTCAGCAGCAGCTTCTTCACCTTCAGCCTCTTCTTCAGCAGAAGGCTCAAGCTCTTCTTCAGCCATCGGCGCAAGAACCTGTACAAGCGTGGTTTCAGGCAGTGTAAGCAGTTCAATATCACCCTCGAGAACCATGCTCTCGGCGGTAATACTGTCACCAATGTTTAATGCGGAAATGTCGATATCAAACTGTTCAGGAATATCGCCCGGCAAACATTTTACCAGTACTTCACGGGTAACCATTGTCAGAACACCGCCATCATCGGTTCCGACCGGTTCACCGACAAAGTTCAGTTGAACAGATACTTCAATCTTATCGGTCATCGAGATGCGGATAAAGTCAACGTGGATGATCCGATCCTGAAAGAGCATGTCCCTCTGAACATCTTTGAACATGACAGTTTCCTGGCGTGTTTTTTTCCCTTTTGCTTTTACCGCAAGGTCAACAAGCACGTTGCTGCCTCCGGTGGTTAATACCTGCCTTAAAATTCGCCCGTCCACGATCAGTGGTAAATTATCATCGCCTCTGCCGTAAATAACCGCAGGAACCTTATCTTCAACGCGCAACTGGTTGCGCTGCCCCTTGGTCATTGAAGGACGAGCCTGTGCTTCCAATACCATTCTATCCATCTTTTTTAAGCCTCCTTCTGCAATAGTATACTTCAGGAAGCGGCGAAGATCAACTTAATCAAAAAGTTCACTTACCGAAACCTTATTTTGAATGCGCATAATTGCTTCGCCAATCAACGGGGCCACAGAGAGAACCTTAAAACAATCGCGCAGACCCGTCAGCATTCCCTTATCAACCGGTATAGTGTTGGTGTAAATAACTTCTTTAATACATGAGTCACTCAGGCGCTTAAGCGCCGCATCAGAAAAAACCGGATGCGTACAGCTGGCGTAAACCTCGCACGCTCCCGCTTTCTTAAGCGCTGCAGCTCCGAGCACAATCGTACCGGCAGTATCGATCATATCATCAATAAATATTGCCGTTTTACCGTCTACATCGCCGATGATATTCATGATTTCCGCTTTATTGGGTGCCGGCCTTTTTTTATCAATGATCGCGATTGGCATCATCAGGCGATTTGCCAGATCGCGGGCGCGCGTTACACCGCCTAGATCCGGAGATACAACCACACCGTTTTTTATTTTCTTCTGTGCAAAATAATCTGCTACAATGGGCAGCGCCGTCAGGTGATCAAGAGGAATATTAAAAAACCCCTGGATCTGGCCGGCATGTAAATCCATAGCCACTACCCGGTTGGCGCCGGCCGCAGTAATTACGTCGGCCAGCAATTTGGCCGTAATCGGGTCACGGGCCTTGGTTTTACGATCCTGCCTGGCATAGGCATAATAAGGAATCACAGCATTGACCGATTTTGCCGATGCCCGCCTGAGAGCATCGATGATAATCAACAGCTCCATAATACTTTCATTGATCGGGCCGCATAGCGGTTGAATTAGAAACGCATTAGTACCGCGGACACTCTCGCCGATGCTGATCGCAATCTCACCATCACTAAAACGGTTTACCTCACACTTACCGAGGGAGACGCCTACGTGATCAGCAATCTCTTCCGCCAACCCCCGGTTAGCGCTGCCACAAAATATTTTTAGTTCCTCTCCATTTACCAACCTGAACCCTCCTACCGATGCTCTAAGCAAATATTACCCGTGCTCTGTGCCGTTTCAAATCTGCCAACTCAGATAATCGGCTCGAACCGGACTCACCCTTGTTTCTTCTCTTCATTCAGATGCTTTTCCTGCTATATGGGTGTCTGTTTAAGGAAAAGAATATTTCCACTGTTACTTACGACCCTGGTGCCTGATCAAGGCAAAGGGACCGACATGTGTATCAGATTCAATAATGCTATCTTCCACAACCGACTGCCTGATCACCACCCGATCATTAATGCGGGCTGCGCAAAGATGCGTTCCGGGCCCAATCAGGCAGTCAGTTCCTATAATAGTGCCTTTTTCAATAGTACAGCCCGGCCTGATTACTGTGTCAACACCAACCTTAACGTCATAATCGATATATGCAGAATCAGGATCTTCAATACTCACCCCTTGCAGCATTAAAGCTTGGTTAATACGCCGGCGCAGCAGAAAAGCCGCTTCAGCCAGTTGCGCGCGGTTATTGATGCCCAGGCCGACCCTGCTGTCTTCAATCAGGTAAGCCCCGACAGCGTGACCGTCCCTGCGCATCAAAGCTGTCACATCGGGCAAATAGTATTCCTTTTGCTCATTATCAGTAGTCAGAAGGGGCAGGTAGTGCCTGAGCAGCTTTAAATCGAAGCAATAAGTGCCGGTATTAATCTCGCAGATTCGTTTCTGTTCTGCCGAAGCATCTTTTTCTTCAACAATCGACTCAATGAGACCGTCTTGCCCGCGAATAATTCTTCCGTAACCGGCAGGATCAGGCAAATTTGTTGTAGCCACCACTGCAGCATAGCTGTTGTGCATTTGCTGCAGATTAAAAAGGTAGCTGCTTTCCAATAACGGGGTATCACCGCAAAGAATCAGCAAAGTTCCCTCCTGCGGCAAGCTGTCCAGCGCCTGCATAACTGCGTGACCGGTACCCAATTGCTCCCGCTGCAGCACATAACTCCACTTATCGCCCAGCGCTTCCTGAACGTGAGAAGCGCCGTGACCGACAACAACAAGAATCTGCTCTGTCAGTTCAGCGACGCTTTCTAAAATATAACTCAACATCGGTCTGCCGCAAAGGGGGTGAATGACTTTTGGCAAACCAGAGTGCATCCGCTTGCCTTCTCCTGCGGCCAGAACTAAAGCCCATAGCTCTGCTGTCATCATCAGTCCTCCTAAATCTTTCTGGTGATGACATTATACTGCAGCAAGGCTGATTCAGGCAAAGAACTTTTAAAAACAGCTAACCGATTACGCTTCGAGGAGGACACCACCGACTTGCCTGGTATAGACCCCCAGAACCGATTGCTCAATCTCCTGCCTTGCTTCAGCGCTGATCGGATGAGCGATATCTCTGAATTCTCCATTCGGAGTTCTCTTGCTTGGCATTGCAACAAACAAACCATTGCTGCCTTCAATAATGCGCACATCATGAATTACAAACTTCTCGTTTAATGTAACAGATACAATAGCCCGCATTTTTCCTTCCTGAGCAAGTTTCCTGATCCGCACCTCGGTAACCTTCACGTTAGCCCCACCCTTCAAGATGTTATAAGTCTTAACTGAAAAACTTTACAGCTGGCTAGAAGATGACCTGATTACTCCTCGCTGCACACTCTCGCTGCACTTCTCGCTGCACACCTCATCTATGAGAATTGTTTCACTTGACTACATAGATAATATAAAATATAATTGTAATTAGTGTACAATATTCTATCTATTATTACAAAACATTCTATATAAATTGTTGCGATTAGCGGTTATTGGGTTATTATCTATAATTTTAGATCAGTTTGATAGACTTTGTATATTTGAAATGTTACGTTTTTTTGCACATTTGTGTTCGAAAATTCGTATGTCGGTCTAAAACATTTAATATGGAAAGGCATCTATGAATAATAATGATTTTGGTTTGTTGCTGCAAACCTTAAGAAAAAACAGCATCGATGGAAGAGGTAACCGCTGGACCCGTGATTCTCTGAGCGAGGCGATCCATCTGACAAGGAGCCAATTGGGGCGACTGGAGAGGGGGGATCGTAAATATCTTGACAGTCAGATGCTGCAGGTGCTGGCAGATGCCTTTAAACTTACGAACCTTGAAAAGAGGGAATTTTATCAAGCAGCGGCCGGCATAGCCGATGATCAACTCTACGGGCATCAGCAGCCGGAAAACCAACTGGATCAACTGCTATCTCTAATGAATAGCCTGCAGGTTCCCGCCTTTATTTTAGATGTCTACGGCGACCTGGTGGCGGTGAATTACTCCTTACTGGCCCTTTACCAGGTTAACCCTGACCTGGTTACCTACGCAAGTAAAATGCCTGCCGGTATGAATTTCGTCAATTTTGTCTACTCTGATCAGTATGGTTTTAAAAATCTGCTCAATTCTGAGTGGAGAGAAGTTGCCGATATGGCCATGCTTTTCTTTCGCCGTTCTACGCTACGTTACAGGCATACATTGTACTTTAGCCATTTATTTAAAGCCCTCCTGAAAGAGGAACAGTTTGATATCGATTGGTATACAAGCCAAAGGCTCGACAATCATTACGACGTAACCTATGAACAGCTAAATTATTTACACCCGCATTACGGCCCTTTAAACTACGTCGCAACAGAAACTGCCATCAACACGTCGAATGGCGGACTCTTCCTGCTTATCTATCATCCAACGAACGAAGAAACTATGAAAGTTTTTTCTGGCTTGCAGAGTGAATGCAGCAACACCATTCTTCGACTGGCAAGCTGGCCCGATAAAAAATGGTGATAGTAGAACTCGCCCACAGCATTACTACCCTTGCGGTTGCAAAGCCTTTTTCACTACCTCCAGGTCGCTGACCTTGTCTACATCTACCCCGATTTCAACACAGCTGCAGAAAATTGCCCGGGCTTTTAACTTTAGAAGCTTAGATAAAGAAGTTTCCAGGTCAGATACAGCAAGCGTTTTACGAAGGTGTTTGAAGAATAGCGAAAAGGGCAAAATTCTTAAAAGCTTAAGCGGCTTCTTACGATAAGAAATAAAGAGTTCCAAACGTGAACGGTTGGCCAAAAACCAGGATGTGCTGATCAGTCCTATATTGCCCCCGGTTATATAGCCATCCTTCAAACTCACGTAAGTGCGTTCAGTCTCAGGAAAACGCTGCAGGCAATCTTCACGCGTCAGTACCGGATAATAAAATTCAAGGTCATGGGGAGAGCAAAGAGTTAAAAACTCCTCAATAACAGCAGCAGTAAGCAGAGGGATATCGCCGGTAACAATCAGGCTGAGTCGATCCTGATCAACTACCTCCAAACCGGCCGCCAGATTGTCAAGCATACTGGTTTTCTTTTCAGGCACCACTTCAAAATTGTAACCTTCCAGGCGCAAGTCTTCCAGTTCTTCTACAGGACCAACCACGATGATACGCTCCACCGATGGCGCACCCTCAAGCGCCGCTAGAATATAAGCAAGCAGCGGCCTACCGTGTATCTTGATGAACGCCTTGTTACTGACACCTTCCTGCTCAGTCAGGATTTCCGGTTTTCCCCCGCCGGCTACAACCACTGCATTAAACATTCAACCACTCCTTACTACCCGGTTTTGTCCAGCAAAGGTAGGCCCTGGCACCTGCATCTTCAAACGCTCGCAGCGCGCTGCGAGCCCGGGAATAATCTTCTGTTAAGACAAACAGTGTCGGACCACTGCCGGAAAGAACCGGCTGAAACCCGGCAGCCTGCAGCTTACTTTTTAGCGCGGCTATCCTATCAGACCCAGGCAACACCGCCGTTTCTAGAGTATTGGTAAACCCACAGTCCAGCCATTCAGTAATCTCTTTTCTACTGCCTGCCCGAATAGCATTAATTAGCGACTGCAGCGAAGGTTCGCCCAGCCGCTTTTGATCAAATGAGCTGTATGCTGCGGCAGTTGAGACCTTAACCCCTTCCGGCAGGGCAAGAACAACCCAGAAGAAAGGAAGAGGAGGCAACTGCTCAAGCTGTTCACCCCGCCCCCGGGCCACAACAGTTCCCCCCTGCAGACAGTAGGGAACATCTGAGCCGAGGAGTAAACATAGTTCAAGAAGATCATTCATACTGTAGCCTAACTGCCAGCAGTGGTTCAAACCCACCAGGGCAGCGGCGGCATCACTGCTGCCGCCGGCCAAACCTGCTTCAACCGGAATATTTTTAAAGAGGGTGATTATTACCCCCGGTAAAGGTTTTTTGGCTTTTTCTGCCATCAGTTCCGCCGCCCGGCAGACCAGGTTATCCTGTCCCGCAAGATCAGGATCACTGCATAGAAAACGCCAGCCTTTGAACTGCCCTGCTTCGAAGCGCAGCGTGTCTGAAAGGCTTATTTGCTGCATCACTGATTCCAAATCATGATAACCGTCAACCCTGCGCCTGAGAACAGTTAAACCCAGGTTAATTTTAGCCGGCGCTTTTAAAGTTAAAAAAGCCGCCATGGTCAGTCTATCTTTTCCAGGCGCTCATTTTCCGTTAAGCCCGGAATGCGGCCTCTCTTGGCAATTGCTTCACCACGCACCTCTTTAATGTCCATGGTCATATCGATAGCCGGGGCGCGGGAGATAAAACTGCCCACTCCAAATGCATCGGCGCCGGCTTCCGAAAGGGCTGCAATTCGTTCAAGATTAAGGCCACCGGAAACAATAATCTTAACCTGGTCGAAACCGGCCTGGTTCAGGCGGGCCCTGGTTTCGCGAACCAGCCCAACTGTAACGCCACCTCTTTCACCCGGGGTATCAAGCCGAATACCGTTCAGCCTGCTGCCGAGAGCCTCGGCCACCCTGAGCGCCTCTTCAGTTTCATCCTTAAAAGTGTCAACCAGGATAATCCGTGGGTCGCCTTCCGCTACAAAACTATCATACGCGGTAGCCAGCTTAACTGTATCGCCGACAATTAAAAATGCAGCATGGGGAACAGTTCCAACAGGTGCCTTGCCGAGAAGCAGTGCGCCCAGGATACAGCTGCAGTCATCCACCCCGCCGATTACTGCAGCCCGTTCCATAACCGGGGCTACTGCCGGGTGAAGGTGCCTGGCACCGTAACAGATAACCCTCCGTTCACCTGCAGCTTCCTTACAGCTGCGCGCTGCCGTTGCCCAACCGCTTGAGCTTGACAGAATGCCCAGCAACGGTGTTTCATAGATACCAAAATCACCGTAGCGGCCTTTAATCCGCATCACTACTTCCTTGGTTCCCATGGCGCTGCCCTCCGGCAGGGCCCATATCTCAAGATCACGCTTGCGCAGCAGGTAGAGGGATTCATCCATGCCGGCCAAAACGCCTTCTTTTGAGGAAAAGATCTCCGCTGTTACAACTGTATCTGCC
>CAYWDA010000150.1:0-2781 GCA_964456945.1 uncultured Syntrophomonadaceae bacterium | reverse complement strand
AATATCCGTTAAACGGCGCGCTTCTTCGATAGTTGCTCTGTCTGCTTCAGTTATCAGGGATTTTGGGGGAATAAGGTCAATTGCATCCTGGGCAGCTTTGATAGCCAAAAACTTTAAAACCGTTCTTTCGGCTTCGTAAAGTTTGGCCAAATTAATAAAATCGCTGTCGACAGCACCATGTTCTTCCTTGGCAGTCTCGACCAGAGAAAGGGCTACAGCAACTTCCTGAATGAATGATCTTTCGTAGGCAATTATATTCTGGGGGTCTGGGAGTCTGCGGATAGCCTCATTAGCTGCCTTAATAGCGGCAGCTTTTGCCTCAGCAGCTATTAGTTCTTCCAGTGCCGCCTCTTGCTCTTCGTTAGCATACACGGTTTGGGCACCAATTGCTAAAAGTGACAAGCCGATCAACGATACGACGAGCAGAAGCAGTCCGTACCTGACTAGCTTTTTCATATTCTTCTCTCCCTTGATAAAGAAAATAATGCACCCAGTTTCTCTCTATTTAGATTATAGTTCATCTTTAGCGGGTACATTTAAAACACAACTGTCTGTAGTAATCTCACCTCCACAATCCAGCATTGCATATCCATGTTTATATTATAAATCGTCAGAACCAAAAAATAAAGACAATTTTCCCTATTTTAACACCATTCTCCAGTAAAAATTCTATATTGATCCAAAAAACCCTTCTTTTGCGTGTAAAATTCTTTCTAATATGGTTCCTGTTTTAAAACATTTTATACTCTTTTACTAAATAAATCAAGCTATTTGTTTAATTAACCGTTATACGTCTGGATATTTTATTTCTATAAATGGTATAAGTTACCGCTACCGATAATTCAGCAGGTAGGCCTCAATGCCACGGAAGAGCGCGTCGGCACAATCAGTCTGCGATTGCGCGTTCCCCAGTATGGCTTCCTCAGCCTGGTTAGACATAAAAGCCAGTTCAACCAGCGCCGCAGGCATCACAGTATTCTTCAATACATAGAAGTTGCTGGACTTAACCCCACGGTTACGCAGGTTCAGAACAGAAACCAATTCGCGCTGTAGCTGGTGAGCCAAAAACCTGCTGGCAGAGCTATAATCGTTCTCCGCACAATAGTGCGATTCGGTTCCGTTTGATTCGGGGTTCGTAAAGGAATTGGCATGAATGCTGACAAACAGATCGGCATTTGACGAGTTGGCCAGATCCATCCGCTGCTGGTGGCTTACCGATTGATCCCCACTGCGGGTTATAACAACATTCGCCCCTGCCTGGTTGAGCAGGGCAACCAGCTGCTGGGCTACAGAAATATTTACCACCTTTTCCTTAAGACCACTAAAGCCAATAGCACCGGGATCGGAACCGCCATGCCCCGGGTCAATTACTATCGTTTTACCGGTAATAGGGCTCGCTGCCATATCAACTGCCCTGGTATAGTCTCCATGCACCCAACCATGTTTCCCAGCCGGTGTGATTACTTTCAACCATTCTCCATTTATCTCTGTTACCTTCAATACAGTACCCAGGGAAAGCCGATCGAGAATTTCGAAAGTGGTACCCGGTCCGCTTCTGAGGCGCAGAATATCAACATCCACGGCAACGTGCCTTTCAGTTGGACCACTATTACTGTCTGCGTTGCCGCTATTATCTTCTGTAACAGGGGGGGGTGGCGGATCTTCCTGCTGCCCCTCATTCATCTGACCGAGCAGTACCAGGATATAGGTATGGTAATCTGCAGAAGGAGTCCACTTGCCGCTTAATTCTTCAACATAACGAACCGTACCGGTCCATGACTGCGTGGCAACAACCTGGTAAAGCGCGTGTGTTTCGCCGATGGGGGTTAAACCCACATAAGCAGCCATATGATTGAAGTGTGCGCGCACACCATCTTCAGGGGTAGCGAAGACTTCGTGGTCTTCGGATTGGTTACCATCAGCTTCAACTGTTTTGATGCCGGCCCAGTTATTATAATCAGGGGTAACCCTGTCGTTAAACTTGCCAAAGTCGGTTTCAACCGCCGATTGGGCATAGAGCACCTCAGGCCGCATGCCGGTGATTGCACCATATTCCCAGTAGATGGCCGCAATATCGATAAAACTCTGGTGAGCTTGCCTGCTGGTCGCCCATTGCCGGGCTTGCTCAAGAGTTACGGCAGTTGGGCCGAGTATGGGAGTCTCCTTCGCGGCGTCAATGACTACCGGGTTAGACTCGGTACTGCTTGTAGAAACAGGCTTAGCGGTAAAGACAAGTTTGCCAGAGGTTATCTCGACAAGTTTTACACTGCCAGGCATTTCCGCTGGTCTGGCCTCTTTGCCCGCCGTGTAATTGATAACATCAAAGGTTTGATTAAGGATTAAAGCAGAAGCATAGCGGTCTAAAACGTCGGCATAATCTATATAGCGGCCAGAGCTGTTCAGCAGGGCATAGCTCTTTCTGGCAGCAAAGTCTTCGTAAAGGCCATTTGAAAGCCCAAGCATTTTAAGGGCAAACGAGTCAAGCAGGTCGTCATAGCGGTATTCGTAGAGACTGCCGTCATCACCGAGCGCTACAAAACCGGTGATCTCGGCGGCCGCCGTCGAACTCAACAGAACCAGTATGGCGAATATCAGTAATGTTAACCTAATGACGGTCGTTGCCTTTTTTAACACAGGTACACCTCCGCTATAGCCAGCCAAAAAGATTTATGAGCCTAATTTGATTACAACAATTTTGCTTCGATCTTTGTCGGCATCTTCGGCAATTTTCTCATCCAACTCTTTTTTAAAGCCGATTACTTTACCCTCGTAATAAAGCGG
>CAYWDA010000149.1:0-4189 GCA_964456945.1 uncultured Syntrophomonadaceae bacterium | reverse complement strand
CGGTGGATGCACTTAAGCACTACCCAGCGGGTACTGATACCGATATCGCGGCCAACACCTTTTTCTAACTCCACCAGGGTTACTTTGCGGGTGCCCCTGTTTAGCATTTCTTTTAATCGCTCAGGTGTTTCAGCGTCGTTTTCCATTAAAAATTTAAGCATGTCGGCAGAAATTGCTCCCATTTCGGCGATGGCCACCGCTGTTTCACAGCCTACCGAACCGCCTCCGACCACTACTACTTGTTCCCCGGGAACTACCGAGCCATCAAGCACTTCAAGGGCAGATACTGTATTTGCATCGTCAGCAACCGGGAAGGGTGCATCGACTGCCCGTGCTCCTGTTGCCACTACAACTACGTCGGCATCTGCGGCAATTATTTCATCAGCGGAAGCTTCACGGTTCAGGTATACTTCAACTCCGTTACGGGCCAGTTGATCTTCGTAGTAGTCTAGCAGGGTGATGAAATCATGTTTGCCCGGTGGCATTGCCGCATAGCGCAGGTTGCCGCCGAGAATCTCGCCTTTTTCCCACAAACTGACCTGATGACCTCTCGCTGCTGCCGTAACTGCTGTTTCCATACCGGCCGGACCACCCCCGATAATCAAAACCTTCAGCGGATTTTCTGCCGGTTCATATTCGGTTTCAAGTTCCCTGCCTGCTGCCGGGTTTACAGTACAGTGAACATCCTGCAGTGAAAAGACCATGTCCAGACAGCCCTGGTTGCAGGCGATACAGCGCCTGATTGCTCCATAGTCGCCGTCAAGCGCCTTATTGGGCAGATCAGGGTCGGCAATCAGGGGGCGCCCCATGTTAACCATATCAGCCAGGTGCTGCTGCAAAATTTCCTCAGCAACCAGGGGGTCATTGATGCGGTTACTGGCAATGACGGGAACAGTGACTGCTTCTTTGATACCCCGCGCCAGGTAGGCGAACCCACCCCTGGGCAGTTCACCGGTAATCTGCGGCACTCTTGATTCATGCCAGCCACCGGTTACGTTAAAGCAGTCTACGCCGGCTTTTTCCAGTTCAGCCGCGAAGAGCGCTGCTTCCTGGTTGGTGCTGCTGCCGGGCATAAAATCGTTTCCTGAAATTCTGACCATCACCGTGTAATCGTTGCCAACCTTTTGCCTGATTCTTTGAATAACCTCTACACCGAAGCGACAGCGGTTTTCCCATGACCCGCCGTATTGATCACTGCGTTCATTGGTGATTGGTGAAAGAAACTGACAGATCAAATAGCCAGCGCTGGCAATCACTTCTACAGCATCAAAGCCGGCCTCTTTTGTCCGCCTGGCTGCTTCGCCAAAACTATCTATAACCGTTTCAATATCTTCGAGAGTCATCTCCCGCGGGGTCTCCCGTGTCAGGCGCGAGGCAATTGCCGATGGTGCTATGGCCTGCATGCCGCTCAGTATACTATGGCTGTAACGGCCCGACTGGTATAGCTGCGCGGCAGCAGCGGCTCCATTCAGCTTAATTGCTTCGGCCAGTTTTTTAAGACCATCGATAAATTTGTCATCGTGCAAGCCAATCATCATCGGTCCCTGGCCAACCAGGTCGATAGTGCAGCCGCCGACCGTAATCAAACCGGCACCCCCGCGAGCCCGCACCGCGTAGTATTCAATCAATCGCTCATTGACGAAGCCATCTGGGGTGTAGCAGTGGTGTATCGCCGGCATGGCTATGCGGTTTTTAAGTTCCATGCGCCCTACTTTAATCGGTTCAAATAGTTTCATTGGTTTCGCTCCTTTTGTGGCTGGTGTTCTGTCTGCACTATTCTACATGCTGTGGCAGATCGCCTTCAAAAAAAACAGTGAAAGCAGGAAATAGGCCAATTGTCTTGAACTTTAAAAAGCGGAGGCGATAACTATGAACAAAACTAACCCACTGATTAAGCTGATGAACCCCAAATCAATTGCTACGGTCGGCGCTGGCAATAACCCGATGAAGATGGGCGCCATCCAGGCCTTAAGCATAGTAAAAGACGGTTTTAAAGGCAATTTTTACCCCATCCACCCAACTGAGAAAGAGGTTTTCGGCTATAAAGCCTACGCTTCTCCGCTTGACCTGCCTGAAGCGCCGGACCTGGTCATGTTTGTGCTGCCCGCCCCCCTGGTGACGCCAATTCTCGAAGATTTTGGTAAGATCGGCACCAAGCGGGCCATTGTCATCACTGCCGGATTCAGGGAAGTAGGCCCGGAAGGGCAACAGATGGAGGAGGATTTGAAAAAGACCGCTTCCCGTTACGCTATTCGCTTTCTCGGCCCGAACTGCATGGGCATCATCAACAGCGAAATAGATCTTAATGTGACGGTAATGCCGCTTGCCATGGCCCCGGGCAGCCTCGGCATGGCTTCGCAGAGCGGAACCTATATTACCCAAACCCTGCCTTACCTGCAGCGGCGCGGGATTCGTTTCAGCAAAGCGATCAGTGTCGGCAACGAAGCCGACTTGAACCTGATCGATGCGCTTGAATATTTAGGCGACGATCCTCAAACCAAAGCGATTGCCCTCTACATTGAAGGGCTAAAAGATGCCGCCCGTTTTATCGATGTGGCGCGTAAAATTACCCCCCATAAACCAGTTGTCGTGCAGTATGTGGGCGGTTCAGCCGCCGGGGCGCGGGCCGGGTCGAGTCATACCGGCGCCATGGCCGGGCCAGATCACATCTACGAAGGGCTATTCAGGCAGGCCGGTGTTATCCGCGTCAATTCAATCGAAGAGCTCTACAACCAGACCTGGGTGCTGGCAACACAACCGCCGCTGAAAGGGCGCCGGATAGGCGTGCTTACCAATTCCGGCGGACCGGGTACCGCCATTTCACACACCTGCAATGACGGGGGGCTTGAAGTGCCGCCCTTCTCAGATCAGCTGCAGGCTGAAATTCGCCGACACATTCCGCCTCACGGCTCTGCCGCCAACCCGGTTGATCTGACTTTCCACATGGATGCGGAGATGCTGAGCAGCAAGCTTCCCTCAACCCTGATGGGCAGCGGCGAGATTGACGGTATCGTTATGCACGGCCTGATGAGCAGCGGTTTCTTAAAAGCGGTCTTTCCCCATATTAAAGATCTGCTCGGTTTTGAAGATGAAAATCAGTTTGCTGCCCAGTTTAGCCGCGAAATGACCGAGCCGCTTGCCCTGATCGAAAAATTTGGTATCCCCATGGTTCTATCTTCTTTCTTCGGCCGCGAAGATAACTATACCAGTGCCTACCAGGACCACAACATTCCAGTATTTGATGCCCCTGAAAAAGCGGCCCGTGGCATGCTGGCTCTGCATAAATATAACCTGATCAGGGCCAGGGCCCCATATCAACCGTCGACCCTGCCCCCACGCTCTGCCGAGGCGGCGGCCATAATTGACGCAGCCATCCGCGACGGACAAAGCTCGCTCGATGAATATAGCTCGAAAAAGATTCTTTCAGCTTACGGTGTGCCAATCAGTGAAGAGCGGCTTGCCCACTCAGTCGAAGAAGCGATCCTTCAGGCTGCTGCTATCGGTTACCCAATCGTACTCAAAGGCTGCTCACCTGAATTTGCCCATAAAACCGGTAAAGGGCTGATTCACTTAAGATTGCAGAACGATGCTGAACTGCGTAACGCTTACCAGGCAATCAGTGCCGCCGCGGGGCAGGAAATAGCGGTTCTGGTGTCGAAAATGGTCAAGGGTGAGAGAGAAGTAATGGCCGGCATGACCCGGCACCCCGGTTTCGGCCCCTGCCTGCTCTTCGGGGTTGGCGGTATCTTTGCCGAAGCCCTTAAAGATCACACCTTCCGGGTTGCTCCGCTCAGCATCACCGACGCCCTGGAAATGATTGGCGAAATAAGATCAGCAGAGATGCTCGGCGCCTACAGAGGTCTGCCTGCGGCGGATCTTGAGACTCTGGCTTCAATTTTGCAGGCAGTTGGCAACCTGGCTCTTCTGCACCCGCAGATTGCTGAAATAGACCTGAACCCGATTATAATCAGCGGTTCAGCTCCCGTTGTTGTTGATGCACTGGTTATTCTTCAGTGACGAAAAAAGAAAATAAGCGGCACCAGCAGGTATTGTTGCCGGGAAGATGGTGAAATGATGGTTACATTTGCCATACGCGGATTTGGAAAACTGCACCGCCTGTTTAGCGAACGCGAATGGTCTAACCCGCTGCACTACGAAACGGAAGGCTCGCTCACAGCAGCTGATCTGA
>CAYWDA010000148.1:0-1792 GCA_964456945.1 uncultured Syntrophomonadaceae bacterium | reverse complement strand
CCGTAATAGGTTCTAAAATATTCCCGCTGTTCTATCGTGTAACCTTCGACAACTTCGCCCTCTGCCCCGGATAGCTGCATAAAGGGATCTCCGGGCATCATACGGGGCAGGGCAAAGTTCAGACTGATAATGATTAGAAACATCAGGGTGTATTCAGCTATTCGTTTTAAGGTCTCTGCCATAATATAAAAACCTGCTTCGCTATATCTATTTAGCTTACTTTCTTTCTAAAAAGGAAAGTTTGGCATGTTCCATAACCGGGTGATCAAACATAAAGGTCCAGCCATCATAAAGCCCGGGACGGTAGGCATAGTAGTAGTAATTGTTATACAAAGGTATTTCGGGCACTTCCAATGCCAGCAGTTCCTGAATTTCGAAAAACAGTGCTTTTCGCACAGCCTGGTCGGTTTCACGCTTTTGCCTTTCAAACAGCTCATCCAGTTCAGCATTAGCATAGCCCTGATCGGCTCCGAGCAGTGCACTGGCTGAACCACCTGCTTCAGCATCATCTTTTAATGATGAGTAACGAATGCGCAGCCAGTCTGCATCGAGCCCCCAGCTGCCCATGGCCAGAAGAGCCAGTTCATAGTTTCCCTCGAAGACGCGGGCATCTCTGCTTTTCGTGTCAGCGCTAACTACATTTATGGTAATACCTGCTTTTGCCAGTTGTTCCTTCAGTAGTTCTCCGATACGCACTTCAACCCCCTCACCGACCAGGAGCTCATATGTGGTGTTTCCGGTAACACCTGCCTCAATTAGCATAGCTTTGGCTTTTTCCAAATCGAGCGAGTAATTTTTAACCAGTGGGTTATACCATTGGTGGTCAATTGGCAGTATGCCGGGGCTACCCGGTTTGGCTCCACCCCTGGCAATTTTTTCAATCAGTTCGTCTTTGTCTATGGCGTAGGCCAGCGCCTGCCGAAACAGAGGATTGGCAAACAGATCGCTGCGATAGAAATTAAAGCTTAAGAGATAGCCAGCCAGAGCGGGGCTTGAAACCACTGCAAATTCAGGGCTTTCTTTAAATCTTGAGACCGTATCCGGTGGTATCCGCGCCAGATCAATATCACCTTTTTCCAGGGCCAAAACTGCTTCGCTCACCGGGATCATCTCCAGCACATCAACCGCCTGCATAGGGCCCCAGTATTCTTCAAACGCTTCATAGCGGTATGAGTTATGTTCCTGGCTGTAATCAGTCAGGATATACGGACCGCAGCCCATGGTGGCTTCCGGTTCGGTAAAGCTATAAGGGTCTTCAACATCGGCCCAGATATGCTGCGGGATTATTCTCATAACGCCAGCTTCCATGTAAAATGTACCGCTCGGTTCGGCTGTGACGAACTTAACCTGATTGTCATTAACTGCTTCAACAGAGATTAAGAATTCCCGATTCATAATTTCTTCCCCGATAAAAACAGGTGGAAATTGCTGATAGTAATTAAAAGAAAAAACAACGTCAGCAACAGTTAGATCCCGGCCGTCCTGCCATTTTATTTCCGGGCGCAGGGTAACCAGGTGCTCTTTCCCGTCTTCGCTGATGACCCATTCCTCAGCCAGCCAGGGTATGTAACCTTCTTCGTCAATTTCCAGCAGTGAGTCAAATAGATATTTCATTACCGTGCCCCGCCCTCGCGGGTAATGGGCAAAAGGTGAAGGGAACCCGAAATCTTGTCCTTCCAGTCTGATTACCAGCGGATCTGTGGATAGCGTTTCATCTTCATTAAGTGCTGAAGAGTCTTCCGAACCACAACCGACCATTGAGAATGCAACCATTAAGCATATTATCAGCAAA
>CAYWDA010000147.1:0-11455 GCA_964456945.1 uncultured Syntrophomonadaceae bacterium | reverse complement strand
CACTTTTCCCAGCAGATGCCGCAGCCGGTACACTTGACCGGGTCTACGTAACGCGCTTTCTGCTTGATTTTGACGTCGAACTGGCCGACAAAACCTTTTACCTCTTCTACTTCAGAATAGGTGAGCAGGTTAACATTCGGGTGCTGCGCCACCTCAACCATTTTCGGGGTGAGAATACAGGCCGAACAGTCGAGGGTGGGGAAAGTTTTCTCCAGTTGGGCCATACGGCCGCCGATGCTCGGTTCCCTTTCGACAATGTCTACGACATAACCGGCTTCGGCAATATCAAGCGCCGCCTGAATGCCGGCTATTCCGCCCCCGATAACCAGGGCCCGTTTTTCAACAGCCAGTTTCGGGGCAACAAGCGCTTCATTTAAAGCAACTTTTGCGGCGGCAGCCCTGAGCAGGGCAATTGCTTTCGGTGTGCCCTGTTCCATATCTTTGTGCACCCAGGAGCAGTGCTCCCGAATATTGGCTACCTCAAGCAGGTAAGGGTTCAGGCCTGCTTCAGCAACAGCTTTGCGGAAAGTGGCTTCGTGCATCCGCGGTGAGCAGGTGCCGACCACTACCCGGTCGAGATCATTTTCAGTAATTGCATTCTTGATAATATCCTGCCCCATTTCGGAGCAGAGATAGCGGTATTCATCAGCATGGACCACTCCGGGAAAATTGCGGGCCGCTTCAAGCGATCTGTCGATATCAACAGTGCCGGCAATATTGGTTCCGCAGTGGCAGATAAATACTCCTGTTCTGGGCAAATACCCCAACCTCCCTTACTTGTTATACTTGCGGAACCCACTGACCAGGGCCTGCTGGGGCAGTTTTGATAACTGCTCCGGAGTCAGTTCGGCGGGTCCGAATTTATTTCCTTCACGACGGCGCAGCATAGTCAGGCGAATCCCTTCCATCATCCGCGCCAGGTCAAGATCGCGGGGGCAGCGGGCGGCGCAGGTGAAACAGCTGGCACAGATCCAAGGGGTCTTGCTCTTGGCCAGTTCATCTTCCAGGCCCATCTGCAGGTAACGAATCACCTGGTGCGGCAGCAGATCCATCGCTGCGGTAACCGGGCAGGCAGCGCTGCACTTGGCACACTGGAAACATTCAGCAGGGTCCTGGCCGCTCTGCGCTTTCATCTCATCAACGAGGCGGGTTTTATTACTGGTTGTCATTGCCTTTGCGCCTCCTTTCCAGCGCTTTTGCCATCAGATCATCATACTGCAATCCCATGGCTTCAGCTAGAAGTTCGCTGAAGTAGTAGACCTTGATCGGCTCTTTGCCGTCTTCTGCAGCACAATTTTCCAGGTTGTAACGGCAAAGCGGGCAGGCGGTAATTAAGGCCTCTGCCCCGACACTGCGGGCCGAATCGATAATGCGGGCAACGGTGTCACGGGCCACCCCTTCTTCGGTCACGGAAAGATAGGCGCCACAGCATTCGGTGCGGTAAGGGCTTTTAACCACATCAGCGCCAAGGGCTTTGAGCAAATCTTCCATGATCGTCGGGTTTTCGGGGTTGTCGAACTGCATTACTTTCGATGGACGCAGTAACAGGCAGCCGTAATAAGCGGCAACCTTGCGCCCGGTGAGCGGCTTTTTGATCATCTCGGCCAGCTTGTCGAAGCCAAGATCGTCGCGCAGCACTTCGAGAAAATGAAGAACTCTGCCTTCACCGCTGTAGTCAACCTCGAGATAATCGGTGACCTTGCGGCGGGCATCTTCGTTGCGCTGCATCAACTCCTGGGCCCGCTTGAGAACATGGTGACAGGCAGCGCACAGTGATACCAGTGGTTCACCCTTGGCAGCAGCCAGGGTACGAACAGGCGAAAGCAGCGAGATCAGCTCATCCTCGTAGAGGGGATAAACCGCCCCACAGCACTGCCACTCATCAAGTTCGACCAGTTCAATGCCGAGAGCTTTGGCAGCTACCATCGTGGTATTTTCCATGTTTCTTGCCTGACCCTTAAGGGTACATCCGGGGAAATAGCGATAGCGCAATTAAAGCGCACCTCCTAGTTGGGCAGGGTTTTAAAACTGTCTGATCAGATTCGACGCACAGTCAGCAAACACCTTTTTAATATTTAAAATAATTATTATAAATTTTAGAAGTTCCAGAAGGGGCTGTTAACCAGGGCAGAACGCCATTTCTCGCGCAGGTCGGGGTAGCGTTTGGAAAGTTCGCCTACCAACTGATCCATTTCGTTACGCTTTGTTTTGCCGCTGATCGGGCAGGGGTTTTTTAAGAGAGGCAGGTTCTCGCGCCTGACCAGGGACTGGAGGACATTTTCGGGCAGTTCAATAAGAGGCCTGATCATGTGCAGGTCGGTGCGGTCAAGGTAAGTTATCGGTTTAAAGGTATCCATATGCCCGGTGTAGATCAGGTTCAGCATAAAAGTCTGGATAGCGTCATCAAGGTGATGACCAAGGGCAACCTTATTGCACCCAAGCTTAATGGCCGCCTGGTGAAGGGCGCCGCGCCTCATTTTGGCGCAGAGCGCACAGGGGTTCTTTTCTTTACGCGTTTCAAAAACCACGCGGGCAATATTTGTCTCTTCAACGTGCAAGCTAATACCTAAATTGGCGGTTAGCTGCTTAAGCGGCTCAATTTCACCCGGCCAGCCAAGATCAACATAGACTGCCTGCAGGTCGAATTTAAGCGGGGAATGATGCTTAAACAGTTTTAGAATGTGCAGCAGCGCCGCACTATCCTTGCCGCCGGAAATACCAACAGCCACCCTGTCACCATCAGCAATCATTTTGTGCTTATAGATCGTTCTTTTAACCCGCGTCAAAAACCACTTTCCATCACTGCGCCGCAATTGATCAGCATCCTTCCCAAAAGACAGAGGAAACATCTCCCTGCTTTATGAGTGTATCACTCTGCCGCCTGACAAGACAAGAGAAATGGCAGACTGTCTTTTAAAGGGTGTCTTTTGAATCGAGAACTATCCGTGCTATAATGAATTGATCAAATAGTGGCAATCGGTAAAGGAGGCATTTTTTTGGCTCGTCATCTCAGGAGGCAGAAAAAAACCCGTGGTTCAAGCTGGCTGATTCTTGGTATTGCCAGTTTAGTGGCATTTTTCCTCGGATATATTTATTCGGCTACTAATATCGGTGGCTGAAAATAAAAAGGACAGGCCTGTTATCTGCAGAGGCCTGTCCTTTTAACTTTTATGCCCAATTAGCTTAGAGGTTAAACTTGTCTCCGAACTGACCAATTACGGGCAGTTCTTTCGCCTGGCCACCCAGGGCGTTTACTATGCCCAGTATAAAGAGAACGAAGAGGAAAAGCGACCCGAAAATACTGACAATCCAGCCGAGTATCGGAATAACGGCAACAACACCGATAATAACCCAGGAAATCAGCAGAACAAGACCCTGCTTGGCGTGAAACTGGCAAAAAGGACTCTCTTTCTTTGCCAACAGGGGAACAAGCACCAGTATTCCTAAATATGAGAGCGCTGCAATAACCTTATTTTCTTCAACATCATGGGAATCATAAACAGTGTGTTCCATAGCAAAAAACTCCCTTCAAAAAATATAATTTAAGTTCCTTAAAACTATACTCTAACAGTGGCCTTTAAAACCTGTTTATAAAGCTTGCTTCTTGCCTAATCATAAAGCATTACGTTAAATATTTCAACCCGGACAACTTTTATTCGTAATGCTGGGGTTTGCCTTCAAGAAACTCTTTTAATGTTTTGCCTGAGGCTTTCCATTCGGCAGCTGCTTCAATACCGATATAGCGATAGTGCCAGGGCTCGTAAATATAGCCGGTAATATGTTCTTTCCCCTCAGCGTAACTCATGGCAAAACCGTATTTGTAAGCATGTGCGGCCAACCAGAGACCCTGTGGTGTCTGGCCGTAATCGGCTTTAAAATCTACACTGGTCCCTCCAAAATCGATAGCGGTGCCGAGTTGATGTTCAGACTGCCCCGGGCGGGCGCTAAAGCGATTTGCCTGCTCTTCACCATACTTGCTTGCATAATCGTTAAAAAGCCCTTTTTGAGTGTTATAGCTGCGGTAGGCAGAGCGAATATGCAGCGTAACGCCTTCTGCATCAGCAGCCTGCCACAGGTTTTCCAAATGCTCAAGCGCTTCGTTGCGCAGCTGCATACTGTAGGATGGGTGCATATAGGCAGGCACCGGAACAAGATTGGCTGGAACATAGTCACTTTTCAGGGTTGTATCTTTGATAACCAGGGCCAACAGGTAGTCTCCTTCTATCAACACCAGCAATGGTGTTTGATTCTGACTCTCGCTGCCCTCTGAAGATGGAGGCTGATCCGATGGCACATTTTCTGGAACAGTGTTTTCTTCTTCAGCCCTTTTTTCTTCATCATCATCTTCAGTTTCGCCCGGCGTCACAGGCACGTCTTCAGTTTCTTCGCTTTCGCTCTCTTGAGCGGGTTCTTCAATCTCTTCTGCCTGTTCCGCAGGAATATCTGCCTCTGACTCAGCACAGCCAAAGGTAAAGAAACCGGCCGCCAGGGCTAACAAGATAGCTGCCAGAGTTAAGCGTGATGATATTTTTTCAGGCAAACTGAACCCCCCAGGTTATGCAAGCATCTTCTCTGCTTTTTCAATAATTGCAGCTGCAGTGATTCCCCGCTTCTCCATCACCACTTCTCCGGGTGCCGAAGCTCCAAATTCTTCAATGCCGATCACCACGCCCCGGGGGCCGGCAATTTGCCCCCAGCCCATTGGCAGGGCGGCCTCGATCCCGATCCGCTGTTCAATCGCAGCCGGAAGCACTTCTTCACGATACTGGTCATTTTGGGCCAGAAAGAGTTCTTTGCTGACCATGCTGACCACGCGCACCGCGTGCCCTTTTTTCTGCAGCAGTTGTTTCGCTTCGATGGCAAGGCTAAGCTCGGAACCACTGGCAATAAGAATCAGTTCGGGCTTCTCACCCTGCTCGCGGCTAATTGTATAGCCACCCTTTAGAGCGCCTTTACCGCTATCCGGAATTTGGGGCAGGTTCTGCCGGGAAAGAATCAGCGCTGAAGGGCCACAACGACGCTGCAGGATATGCAGCCAGGAGGCGGCGGTTTCTGCACCGTCGGCCGGCCTGAGCAGATGCAGGTTTGGAATTGAGCGCAGGTTAGCCAGCTGCTCAATCGGCTGGTGAGTCGGGCCGTCTTCACCGACGGCAACACTGTCGTGAGTGTAAATAAAGACCGCCGGCAGGCCCATTAAAGCAGCAAGCCTGACTGCCGGTTTCATATAATCAAAAAAGACGAGAAAAGTTGATCCGAAAGGCCGCAGGCCCCCATGCAGTGAGAGACCAGAGAGAATAGCCCCCATGGCATGTTCACGGACACCAAAGTTTATGTTGTTTCCGCTGCGATTGTCTGCTTGAAATTCGCCCATACCTTTCAAGTAAGTCTTAGTCGAAGCGTTAAGGTCTGCAGACCCGCCGATCATGTTTGGCAGGTACTCTGCCAGCACCTGCATTACCTGACCTGAGGCAGATCGGGTTGCCACCGCTTTATCGCCGAAGTTCCATAGTCGCTGATCGGCAGCGAGTTCTTCGGGTATGCGCCCTGAATGCCAGGCTTCCCAGCGATCGGCCAGTTCCGGATGCTGCAGGCGGTAAGCGGAGTATAGATTATCCCACTCATTTTTCTTTGTTTCTAAAGCTATTTTTTGCTCTGCAAAAAGCGCATATACTTCTTCAGGAACGTAAAAAGCCGGTTCTGCCGGCCAGCCCAGTTTCTGCTTGGTTAGAAGGGTTTCCTCTTTCCCCAGGGGCGCCCCGTGGGCTTCAGAGGTGTCACTCTTATTAGGTGAGCCGTAACCGATAGTTGTGCGCACCATGATCAGGCTTGGGTGCCCGGTATCTTTTCGTGCAGCGCTGATCGCATCGGCAACTGCCTCGATACTGTTGCCATCTTCTACCTTGATCACCTGCCAGCCGTAGGCTTCAAAGCGCTTGCCTACATCTTCGGTAAAGGCAATTTTGGTGCGGCCATCAATGGTAATCTGGTTATCGTCGTAAAGACAGATCAGTTTACCCAACTGCAGGTGACCAGCCAGTGAGGCAGCTTCAGAGGTAAGACCCTCCATCATACAGCCGTCTCCGGCATAGGTATAGGTGTGGTGATCGACTAAATCAAAGCCCGGCCGGTTAAATTCAGCGGCCATCCGCTGCTCGGCGATCGCCATGCCGACCGCATTGGCAAAACCCTGCCCCAGGGGCCCGGTGGTTGTTTCAACTCCCGCGGTGTGCCTGAATTCAGGATGACCCGGTGTTTTGCTGCCCCACTGGCGAAAGTTAACCAGTTCATCCATGGAAAGATCATAACCGGAAAGGTGCAGCAGGGCATAGAGCAGCATCGAACCGTGCCCGGCCGAAAGCACGAAACGGTCACGATCAGGCCAATCTGGATGATCGGGGCTGTGCTTCAGGTGCCTGGTCCAGAGGCTGTAAGCCATAGCAGCACCGCCCATTGGCAGGCCGGGGTGACCGGAATTTGCCTTCTCAACGGCATCTACTGCCAGGAAGCGGATAGTATTTACAGCTTTTTCGTGCAGCTCAATCAATGTTTAAACACTCCTTCTTTAGGGGCTATCAATAACCCGCATTTCTAAATCTAAGGCTATAAAGTTTATGGGATCGTTACTAAAACTGCCTTTCTGCTCTTTGCCAAGCAGCACTTTTTTGACAACCACCTCAAAACCATTTTGTTGCTCGACCAGGTCTACGGCAAATTCCTGTAAACCGTCATCCGCAGCTTCAGGCTGTAAACCATCGATCTCAAACTGGTAATGGCTATCGGAGACCCATTCATGCTGATCGTAATAATCTACATTGAAAGATAGCCTGATCCATTCCAGTGTAAATACATCTGTATCTTGCACCAGCCAGACCAGTCGACCGGAAAATGGCGGTTTATCGGCAGTAAACTCAGTGATAAAACCGAGATCTGACTCGAAAAGATCCGGGCCGGGAATTACCTCCCCACTTGATAAATCAAGCATCCCATGGCTAATCCAGGGCCAATAGTAGGTTGAAAGCGTCAATGGAATTGTTGAGGGGGTTTCTTCAACGGCAGGGTCTTCAATAACAGGATCAGCTGTTTCGACCGGGGGCGATACCCTGGAACCGCAGCCGCTGCTCAGCAACAATATGGTCACTATTGATAGAGCTAAAAACAATAACCGTCCACTTACTTTTTGGCTCACAGTATTTCAGCTCCCTTCTGCCCGAGTTAAACCAAGGCGGGCAGATATCTTCCCGTTAGCAGGGTCTTTTTCTTTTTCGACATTAAGACAATAATAACCTGCTTAACCCTTGGCCTAGAGCGGCCAGATGACCATAACCAAAGGAACAGCGACCAGCGCTATAATCACAGTCAGCACAAGATTCTGTTCAGGCATCTTTATCCGCTTCCCTCCCGTTAATCAACTACTTCAAAGCTGACAACTCAATTGAACCATTAGAGGTAGAGATGCTGATTTTATAGCCTCCTCCATTCATGGTCCCATCAAGCAGGGTCTGCTCCTGGACGGTCGCGGCTATATTCAGGTTGCCGGTGCTAATTGTGCCGTTTGAAGTTCTCACTTCAAGATCGGCTTCCGTGGTCGAGGCAAGAGCCAGTGAGATCGAGCCGTTGCTGGTTTCAAGCTCCAGATTTTCATGCAGCAAAGGCAGTTCCGCGGTGATATTACCGTTGGAAGTTATTAGGTCGCCAAGACTCTTAACCCCGGTAACAGTGATATTCCCATTGCTGCTGAAAGCCGATACCAGACCATTAACACCACTTACATTTACCGTGCCGTTTGAAGTGGTGATTTGAGGATTGCCGGTGACCCCTTCAATAGTGATGTTACCGTTTAGCCCTTCTATCATTCCTATCAAGACATCTTCCGGAACTTTCAGATCGAAACTGACCACAACAGGCAGATTTTCTTCCAGGTAGGAAGTCCGGATAATCATTTTTTCGGCAATATCAATGATGATATCTACCTTGTCAAGAACTTCCAGTCCTTCCTGACTCTCTTTGAGTGCTGTAATCTCAACAGTTGGCTGATCCCAGCCGGTTATGGTCACATTACCGCTCTGGTTATAAATTTCTATGATCGTACCGGATCTGACCTGGTATGTTTCGCTAAACTGCTCGCTGACAACCGGGCCACTGCAGCCACCCATTAAAATGATCAGAACCAGAATTACCACGCTTACAAGTTTATATTTTTTCAAATTCCGCATAATTAACCCCCCTTTTTTTTAAATAAGGACCCACTAATTATTAACAGGAACCTGTAATTATAATATCTTTTTTTATCATCATTAATCAAGGGGATCACCCTTTTAAGCAAGACTTTTTGAACAGAATACTTTCACGGCTGCGCTCTTTGGTGTATAGTAGTGTTTAAACTAAAGTGAGGATTGATGAACATGAATCGTTACCTGCACTACCTTGCCGGAATCGGCGTAGCCCTTACCTGGGGTTTGTCGTTTATGTTTACCAAGGATGCCCTTGATTCCCTGTCGCCATTCCACCTGCTCGGGCTCAGGTTCGCCGCCGCTGTAGCGGCAATGGCCCTGCTGAGAGCAATTGGAGTGATCAAAATTAATGTTTCAACCGCCGACTATGTTAGCCTGCTGCCACTAGCCATCTTCCAGCCCATCTTGTATTTCTCTACTGAAACTGCGGGAATAATGCTGACTTCGGCTTCATATTCCGGTATGATGATTGCTGCTATCCCTATTTTTGTGGCTATTTTATCCGCTTTAATCCTGCGTGAGAAACCAAGCCGACTGCAGGTCTTCTTTATCGTTGCCTCTGTAGCGGGAGTAGTTTTTATTATCTTTATGGATAACCAGTCTATTGACGGGGTTAATTCCCTGGGAACCCTGGCCCTGATGGGAGCGGTCCTTTCGGCGGCCTGCTATAATATTGCTTCCCGTAAACAATCTGCAGACCATTCCCCCCTGAAGATGACCTGGGTAATGATGGTTGTCGGAGCAGTGGTTTTTAATATCATCGGACTGGCGCAACAGCTTAGCGGAGGAACACTGATTGCTTATTTTGCTCCACTAACAGAGATGTGGGTAACTGTGCTTTATCTCGGTGTAATATGTTCCGTTGGCGCATTTTTTCTCTTTAACTACGTTTTGGGCAAAGTGACAGCAACCCAGGGAGCAGTTTTCGTCAACATGGTTCCCGTTGTAGCCGTTGCTGCAGGGGTCTTGTTTCGCGGCGAAGTTATTTTTTGGTACCATCTGGCCGGCACTGCCGCAATTATCGGCGGCGTCTGGGGTACAAATCGTTTCGCACCTGCCCCGCAGGAATATAAAGAGACAGAATCACTGACCCATAGTAACGCTTAAGGGCTTATGACGCTTCTGCTGATTTTCTGCTTACTGTCGAATCTGCCTGCGCGAACCAGCGATAGAGAAGATAGGCGGTAAGAAAGATGGTAACGCCTTCAGAGAAGATCGGTGTAATCCAAATACCTGTTTCGCCCCACAAAGGTGGAAAGACCAGCAGGCCGATCACAGTGAAAACAAGCCCACGCGAAAGGGCTACAAGCATTGAACTGCCAGCCCGCTCCAGGGCAGTGAAAAACATTGAACCGATAATTCCGACCGGCATGATCAGCAGTGACCAACTGATAATTTCAGCCGCGCGCAGAGTCACTGCCGCTGCTTCCGGGTGCCCTGGTATAAACAGAACGACCAGAGATGCCGCCTGCCAGCGCAGGATAGTGAAGAAGATCAGGCTGAGCAGTACCGAAGATGTTAAAAGCTTAATGAGTGTTGCTCTGACCCGTTCAATTTGACCGGCACCGTAGTTATAGCTTAAGATCGGCTGCGAGCCGATGCTCATGCCAATAAAAACGACAGTACCAAACATTAAAATATATTGAACCATGGCAAAAGCGGCAACACCATCACTGCCAAGATGGCTGAGCAGGGCGCGGTTGTAGAGAAAGGTTGTTACGCCCCCGGCAACGCTGTTGAAGAATTCCGATGAACCATTAAAAGCAATCATTTTCAAAGCGCTCATTCCACCCCCGGGAAAGCCAAAACGCAGCCCCGGTAGTTTCTTGATAGTTTTACGGATAAAGTAAGCGATAAATATGAGGGCTCCCAAAGAATGCGAGAGGCCGGTAGCCAGCGCTGCCCCGCCAATGCCCATATTAAGAGGGAATAAGAATATATAATCGAGCACAACGTTCAAAACCGCCATAGCCGCCATTACCCCTGTTGCCAGGTTGGGGCGCCCGTCATTGCGGACGGTCTGCTCGAGAATAAAGATCAGGATCATTGTGGTAAAAAAGGGGTAAAGGGTTTTTAGATACTGGCCGGCCAGTTCGCCCAGCGAACCAGAGGTGCCCAACAGCTTGAGGATCGACGAAAAAGCAAGCACGGTTACCAGGCTGCCGATTATACCGAGCCCTATTCCCAAAACAGTGACCAGCCCGAGAACACGGCGGGCTGCTTCGCTGTTTCCTGAACCCTGCAAAACAGCTACCCGGGCATTACCACCAACGCCAATCATTGCGGCCAGGCCGATAAAAAATGCCATGATCGGATAAAGAATATTTACCGAAGCAAGGGCTTCCGGACCAAGGCTTCTGCCTACCATGATCGCGTCAGCAATATGATAAAAAGCCATAAAGAGCATAGAAGCGACAGCCGGAAGGGCATTTTTCAGGATTAAGCCCCCGAGCGGCTTCGTCAGAAAAGCTTCCCGGGTCGGATCAACTTCTATCATCATCAACTAATTCCTCCGATTATTCATATTAACACTTAACCCTTGTCATTTCTACTCTACCTGCAAAGATAAAGAGGTGACAGGCACCGGAGGATGATTATCGGATCATGCTTAAGTATTAATTATTCCTTAATATAAAAAACGCTTCCGGATTATTCCGGAAGCGTCTCTGGTTTATATGGTTGAAATTACTTTAGATGCGGGAAACTTTCTCAGCTTGCATGCCGCGATTGCCTTCGACAACTTCAAATTCAACTCTTTGTCCTTCATCCAGGGTCTTAAAACCATCTCCCTGAATTGCGGAGAAGTGTACAAATACATCTTCACCGTCTTCTCTTTCGATAAAACCATAACCTTTGTCTGCATTAAACCACTTTACAGTACCTTCCATTGTGTAGCCTCCTAAAATGTTTATTGTTCAAAAGCGGAATTACATCAAGCATCGCAGCCCAACCGCCAAACAGGAGGCTTACAGATGTCCAATACCTTCGACTTTTTAACTAATGTCCAGTATAACACAAAATAATAGTTTATGCAAATATAAACCAGCACTATTTGCCATGCCTGCCGCTAACTTTTACGAAAGCGTTTTTTATCGCGCTTACAGATAATCTGAACTACATAGCGGCCGGTGACCATAGATCCGGGTAACCCGGCGGGTGGCATAACCCACTGGCCAATCTGGTAAAAGTTACTGAGCCCGGGCAGTTCTTTCGGAATACTGAAG